>JBOHYV010000036.1:0-11916 GCA_050738135.1 Rhodanobacteraceae bacterium
GCCGGGTCCTGTGCGCCTTGCGGCGTGACAGTCATTCCTCTAGGCCGGATGTCGCCATCCGGCTCCAGCGACCAACCCGGGAACGGTGCGGGCCGCACCATGGTTCCCCTATTCGGTCTTGCTTCGGGTGGGGTTTGCCGTGCCGGTCGGTTGCCCGACTCGCGGTGCGCTCTTGCCGCACCGTTTCACCCTTGCCTGATCCCCTTGCGGGGCCATCGGCGGTCTGCTCTCTGTTGCACTTTCCGTCGGCTCGCGCCGCCCAGGCGTTACCTGGCACCTTGCCCTGTGAAGCCCGGACTTTCCTCGGCGTTCAAACGAACGACGCGACTGTCCGGCCGACTCCGAGTGTGAGTATAGGTGCTCGCTGCTGAAGCAACGAGCTGTAAAGGAAAAAGTCGACGGCTGCGCCGCCTGCAAAGAGTCAGGTCACGCCCTCCTCTTTACCCTTTACAGTTCACTGCGAAGCCGCGCACGGCTTTACTCTTTACCGCTCCCGTAAAGGGCCTTGCGCGGCGCACCGCTGATCGCGGCCGCGAGTTTCGCGGCCTGCGCGGGCGCAAGTTCAGCGCGCAGCAAGGCATACACCCGGCGCCCTTCGACCAGTTTCGCATCGGCCGCTGCAACGCTCCCGGCGATCACCAGTACACATTCACCCAGGCTTTGCTCGGGATCGCTCATGACACGTTCACCGATTTCGCCCAGCGTCGTGCCGATGCAGGTTTCATGGAGTTTGGTGAGTTCACGCAACAGACGTGCCTCGCGCCCGGCACCGAAGGCAGCACGCAAATCCGCGCAACACTCGACGATGCGGTGGGGTGACTCATAGATCACCAGGGTGCGTGATTCGTTAGCAAGTTCGCGCAGTCGGGCCCGTCGCGCCGCGGCTTTTGCGGGCAGGAATCCCTCGAACACGAAACGATCGCTCGGCAATCCGGCTACCGACAACGCCGCGATCGCGGCACAAGGGCCCGGTACCGGCGACACGCGAATGCCGGCTTCACGCGCGGCGCGCACCAGACGAAATCCCGGATCGCTGATGAGCGGAGTGCCGGCATCGGAAATCAGCGCAATATCCTTGCCCGCCTGCAATCTGGCGACCAGTGAAACCACCACCGCGCGCTCGTTGTGTTCGTGCAACGCCGTCAGCGGTGTCGTGATGCCGAAATGTTGCAGCAGCGGACGACTATGGCGGGTATCTTCGGCGGCGATCACGTCGGCATCGCGCAACATCTGCTGCGCACGCGGCGCGAGGTCCCCCAGATTGCCGATCGGCGTGGCGACCACCCACAGTGTTCCTGGCTTGCTCGCGTTCATGGTGCCCTGAGGTTGCTGCACGATCCGTTATCATCGCTCAACAGGACACTGGGAAACACCCTGCGGACCATGGAGGGTCCGCCGAAGTCGCGTCCGGGCGCGCATCAGGCTCGGCGCGTCGGAACGGTGCAGGACGGCACTTTCAACATTCAGCCAACCGGGCGTGCCGCGCTCGTGCATGGAAACATCATGCTCCGGAACAGGTACCACGCATACATCGTTTTCCCGCTTGCAGTCCTGGCACTGATCGCGGGTTGCTCCACGCTCGGCCCGTCGTCGCAAACAGTCGATCAGGAGGCCCGGGCGCACACCGCGATCAAACATGTGCGTTCGGCCGACGCCGCGCTGCAACACGGCCATGCGAACCTTGCGTTGCAACAACTGGCGGGCCTGCCGACCGACCTGCCCCCCGGGGTGCAGCAGCAGGTGCTTGCCACGCAAGCCCGCGCCCAGCTCGCAAACGGCAATCGCCCCGCGGCCGCGCGTGCACTGATCCAGCGCGCCGCACTGCTGCCGAACGCGTCCCGGGCCACCGAGCAACAACAGGCCGTCGCGATGCTGGCCGGGATGGGGCGCGACAAGTTGACGTCATTGCTGGCGTCGCTGACCGGCAGCGACCCGCTCAAGCCGTGGGTGCAACGGGCACTCGCCCGTCCGGGCGCCGCCCTTGCCCAGGTGCTGCCGCAGCCCGATCTGCCGGTCGGCACCCAGCAGGGAACGGCAGCACCGCAAGGCTACGCGATGCCCGCGAAAGTCGCGCTGCTGCTGCCGGCCACCGGCCCGGTCGCGGTGGCCGGCGCAGCCGTGCGTGACGGATTCTTCACCGCGTATTTCCACACACCCGCCACGCGTGAACAGCGCCCTGCGATCATGGTTTACGATACCGGCGGCACCGCCGAGGGCGCCTTGGCCGCGTACCAGCAGGCCGTCGCGGACGGCGCCACCTTGGTGGTCGGCCCGCTGGGCCGCGCCGCGGTGGCCGCGGTATTCGCGCAACCGATGCTGCCGGTGCCGGTGCTGGCGCTCAACCATCCGCAGGGCGACAAGTCGACGCCGGCCGGCAGCTACGAATTCGCGCTGCTGCCCGAGGCCGAGGGCGCGCAACTCGCGGCCCGCCTGATCGCGCTGGGACTCCACGCGGCCATCGTGTTCCGGGGCGCCGACGACACCGCCTCGCGCACCTTCGCCGGTTTCAAGAGCCAGTTCGAAAGCCTCGGGGGCCAGGTGGCCAACGACATCGTGCTGCCGCAAGGCAGCGTGGATTTCTCGGCCCGGATCCAGGCTGCGCTGGCGGGCTCGGGTTCGCAGACCGGCATCGTGGCGTTGCTGCGCCCCGTGCAAGCGCGCCTGCTGCTGCCGCAGCTGCGGTTGGCGCGTTCGACCTTGCCGGTGTTCGCAACGTCGATGGTGTACTCGGGCGACGAAAATGCTACCGCCAATGGTGATCTCGACGGCGTGCGATTCTGCGACGAACCTTGGCTTTACGATGCGCAGGCCGGCTTGCCGGATCACGCGACGCTGGCCGCACAACTTGGCACGGCCAGCGGCCCAGCCGCGCGGCTGTTCGCGTTCGGCATGGACGCCTATGCGCTGGTGCCGTATCTCGGATGGTTGCGCGCCCATCCCGGCAGCTACGTACCCGGCGCCACCGGGCAGCTGACGATGGATGCTTTCGGGCACGTCGAGCGAACGCCGATCTGGGTGCAATTCCACGGAGGGATCGCACGTCCGATCGCGGCGGGCCTCGAAGCGCAACCTTCCACCAGCGCCGCAGTGCCGGCCGGATCGTGACTTCCAGCGCCGTCGGCACGCGCTTCGAACAGCGCGCGCAGGAGCACCTTGAACGTGCGGGGTTGAAACTGGTCGAACGCAACTGGCACAGCCGCTTCGGAGAACTCGACCTCATCATGCGCGATGCCGATACGCTGGTATTCGTCGAGGTCCGCTATCGTCGTCATGCACGCTTCGGCGGCAGCGCAGCTTCGGTGGGCCCCGATAAACGCAGCAAACTGATCCGCGCAGCAGGGGGTTTCCTGCAGGCTCATCCACGCCTCGCTCCCCTGCCGTGCAGGTTCGATGTGGTAGCGTTCGACGGCGACGCGGATGCTCCACGCTGCGAATGGCAGCGTGGCGCGTTCGAAGTGAGTTGATTTTCGGGAATGCAGACATGCGCAAGACGATTGTCATCACCATCATGGCTTCACTGTGTTTCGCGCTCGCGGCGTGCAGCGTGTTCACGCCGCGCCGTGGCTTCAACCGGGCCCTCAACGACCGCAACGTGCAGATCACCGCGCAGCACGAGCTCGACAAGGACCCGCAACTCCAGGGCCGCGCCCATGTCGGCACCAATGTGTACAACGGCGTGCTGCTGCTGATCGGCGAGGCCAGCACCGAGGCGGTGAAGCAGCGCGCCGGGGCCGACGTAACCGGCTACGAGGGTGTGCAGCGTGTGGTCAACCTGATTGACGTGATGCCGCTGCAATCGGTCGGCAAAAGTGCGCTGGATGCCGCGTTGACCGCGCGGGTGAAGGCGTCGCTGCTGAAGGTCGATCTGCCCGGCTTCGATCCGGGCCGCGTCAAGATCAGCACCGCGCATGGCAAGGTGTACCTGATGGGACTGGTCAGCCACAAGGAAGCCGACGCGGTCGTCAATGTGGTGCGCAACGTTGGCGGGGTGAAGAAGGTAGTGCAGGTTTTCGAGTACACGGATTGACGTATTTTTGCGATCGTCCATGATCGCTGCGCACGGCGTCGCGTGTACGTACAGGTCCACATCGACTGTCTAGCATGCGCGGCGACACGGCGAGCAGCCATCCTTGGTGCGCGCGGCAGCCGGCCATCCTTGACCGGGCGCTCGGTCGGGCACGCGATGCCACCGGCATCGCGTAAGCCCCCGGCTTCGCCCTGACTTTTCACAACAGCCGCTCCGAACGGCGCATTCGCGGACTAGACTTGCGCGAATGACTCGACCTGTCGCGACGGTCGCCTCTCCGGCCACCGAACCCTTCGAATCGCTGATGGCGCGCATCCGTGCTTGCCGCGTGTGCGAACAGTATTTACCGCATGGTTGCCGCCCGGTATTGCAAGCGCATCCCGATGCGCGCCTGTTGATCGTCAGCCAAGCGCCCGGCCGCAAGGTGCACGACACCGGCATTCCGTTCAACGACAAGAGCGGCGACAAGCTGCGCGACTGGCTCGGCATCGACAAGCAGAGCTTTTACGATCCGCACCGCGTCGCGATCGTGCCGATGGGATTTTGCTATCCCGGCAAGGGCGCGTCCGGCGATCTGCCGCCACGTCCCGAGTGCGCGCCGCTGTGGCATCCCTTGCTGATGCCGCGCCTCGTGAATGTGCGGCTGACGCTCGCGATCGGCGGCTACGCAATACGCGGCATGCTGGGTAGCGCACGCAAGTCCACGTTGACCGAAACCTGTGAAGCGTGGCGGGCATATTTCGACGGCGGCGTGCTGCCACTGCCGCATCCGAGTCCGCGCAACACCGCGTGGTTCCAGCGTCATCCGTGGTTCGAAACCGACACCCTGCCTGTATTGAAAAAACGCGTGCGCAAGCTGCTGCGCGACTAGGGCCTGTGCGGCGTCATCGGTCGTCGATGTATCGACATACATCTTCCTCGCTCTTCCTTGCCCTGCGGGCAAACGGCCAAGCCTGCCCCGGACTTGATCCGACGGCGCGGCCGCGTGGCATGGCGTTGACAGCCCATGCACTCAGGCATCGTCGGGTGGCGGCGATGCGCGTCCCGCCAGGCCCGCACGCATGCCCGCCACCATGCAGCGCAGGTTCGCCCGCCGCGGCGGCACCAGCAGCGCAAACAGCAAAAACTTGACGACAAGCCGTGGCAGGTCCTGGGCGATCCAGCGTTTGGGCGTCCAAGCGCGCCGGTACAGCAGCAATCGATTGCGCATCATGTAGAACAATCGCCGCGGCGGGTGCACCACGATGCCGCGCGGCACGCCCGGCAGGTGATGGCGTTCGTCGCCATGGTGGTGGCGCATCCGTGCCCCACACACGCCGAAAAGTGCGTAGCCCTTCGCGACCGCGCGAAAGCACCACTCCAGGTCCACGTTGTCGATGAACAGGTCATCGTCCATCCCGCCGATCCCGTCCAGTACCGCCAGAGGGATCAGCGATCCCGACGTAATCAGGAAATCGCAGGCCACTTCGTCGTGATCACCCGTGCAGTGCAACTGGCGATTGAACGGGAAGCCGATCCGGACAAAGGGGGCAGCCGTCCCTTCCCGTGGATCGCGGAAGCGTGGACCGACCGCGGCTACCCGCAGGTGTCCTGATAGCCGGTCCAGCGCCGCCTTCAACACCGGCACCATGTCGGCTTCGGGCACGCTGTCCTGGTCCATCAGCAATACGTGCGTGACCCGGGGCAACGCGCGCGCACGCGCGATGCCTTGATTGAGCGCCGTCGCCAGACCGCGGTTCTCCGGCAATGGCAGCAATTCGACGCACGGGTGCGTGCCGCACAATTCGCGCAGCGCGGACCCGGGCGTGGCATTGTCCACCACCACCACGCGACCAACCTGGGCCTCGAGAGCCTCCAGCAAGCCTGCCAGCAGCGCAAGATCGGGATGATGGCTGGCCACCACCGCGCACACGCCGGGTTCACGAGGAAACATGCCGCGCGACACGGCCTGCTCTTCAGCCATGCTGCACCCGCGGCCGTGTCCAGCGCGCCCGCTTCAAGCTTTGCGGCCCCATCGGAGCGAATGGGCGATCTGCTTTGCCTGCAGTTGGAGCCGGTGCCGAATCCTTCGCAGCTTGTCGGCCTCGAACCGTTCGGAGGGTCGTTCCACGAAATTCGTCATTTCCGACTTGCCGAAGCATATTCCCGCATGGGGTCGTGCGGGCGTGTAGTAATACAAGGCGATCGATTTCCGGAACTTGTCCTCGGGGCACTGCAGCGGATCCGGGTGGCCGTGATAGGAGATGTCGTTGGTTTCGAACAACAGCGCGTTGCCGATTTCGGGGGTCATCGAAAAGATACGCTCGCGGGCGTCGGCGCTCCAGAGCTCGATGTTCCCGTTCCAGCCATCCTGCCAGTCCTGGTTGAGATAGACCAGAAGATTCAACCTCCGATGCATCGAGAGACCGCGATGCCAGTTGAAGTCGGTGTGGAGTTTCAGGTAACCACCGCGACCAATGGCGTGTATTCCGCCGCCACGCAGCCCCGGATCGGGATGCAGGTTCTCGATCCCGGTGACGTCAGACAGTATGCGCAGGAACGGTGGGGCATTCAGGCTGCCGATGAATTCGCGGGTCCGTTCCGGCATGTCCGCGAGTTTCGACAGGCGGTACTTCCGGTATGACGCATAGATGTTCTGCTCCTGCGGGCACCGGTCCAGGCTGGCCTCGACTTCCGTCGCCACCCCCCGCACGATCGAGGCATCGAACAGACCGCCCACCGCCGCATAGCCGTATGGCTTTCGACTCCTGAACTCCGTGGCGATTTCCCGCACGACCGCGGGTGCAATGTTCATGTCCATGATCCACGTCCGTCCGGAAGCCGGTGCGTCGCCGGCAACCCAAGGCCCCTGCGGGATCGCCGACGCGCTGTCGCGGTGGCGTGAATGCCCGGGATCGGCGACCATGCGCATTGTAAAGGCTCCGACCTGACGCTGCGCTTCGGAAGGCGCAGCCTCAGATCCCGGGCAGTTCGCTCCAGCAGGCGGGGTCCGGGTGAAACCCGCGCGGATGCACGTCGAGCAGACGTTCCAGCTCGCCGTTGTCGGCGACAAGATCCTGTTCCAGCCGCGTCAGCGGACCCCGCAGCGGCGGAATCAGGCGTGCTCCCGCGCGCACCAGCGGCGCGGGAATCCGCAGCGGAACGGTGTGCACCGGCAGGCTCCTGCGTACGCGCGCGAACATCGCGGCGGCCGTGAGACGTTCACCGCCGCCGATCGATACGACCTGACCCGCGGCACCGCCGTCGAGCGCGCGCAACACCGCCGCCGCAACGTCGGCAGCGTGCACGGGCTGGCGCAAACCCGCACCTGCCGGCAAACCGAACACCCGCCAGCGCGTGCCACGCCGGGCCAACGGCGTGAGGCTGCGATCGCGCGCCGCGCCATAGATCAGGGTCGGTCTGAACGCCGTCCATTCGATCCCGCGCTGTTCGCACGCGTGGGCGAGCGCCTGCTCGGCATCGCGCAAACGCCGTGCGGTCTCGCGTTCGACGGAGACGGGTGACTCCCGCTTGCTCTCCGCACTCATGGAACTGGTCACGACCACGCGCCGGAGCTGCGGCGCCGCGCCGGTCCCGATCCAACCGGCCAAGGCATCCAGCGGCGCGAAGCAGCAGATCGAGTCGACACCATCCGCAGCAGACGGTGGTTGCGGCAAGGCACCCCGCAGCCATGCCAGGCCGGCTGCTTGCGGCTGTGCATTGCGCGACAACGCCAGCACGCGCGCGCCCGCTCGCACCAGCTCAGGCAGCAAAAAAAAACCGATCTGGCTGCTGGCGCCGCATACCAGCACCGCTCCCTCGCGCCAATCGTCCACAGTGGCTTGATTTGTCATTTCGATCCCGTTCGAACGGAACGACGCGAGAACCGTCGCGAGCGATGGCAGATCGTGCGCGCCGACGCAGCAAGTAGAGCGTACACACGCGGGACGGACACGATCTGCCGCGCGCTGATCGGCCGACGGACCATGCCTGCCTGACGCAGCAGATTACCCCGACTTCCCCTGCTTGTCGTGACGGATCCTGGCATCCACTTCGCTGATGCGCGGATCCTGCGGCACCAGTCGTTGCGCTTCTTCCAGGGCGGTGCGCGCCGCGGCGAAACGGCCGAGCGTGGCATCGTGGTCGGCGCGATCGAGCCAGGCACTGCCCAGCTGATGCCGCATTGTCGGCGTGGCCGGATCGCCCGGGTCCAGTTGCTCCAGCGTCGCCAGCATGTCATGGGCGTGGTCGAGATTGCCCTCACGCACGGCCTGCTTGAACTGGGCGCGCGTGATCTGCGGCAACGCGCGCAGTCCCGCCTGCGCATCGGCATTGTTGCCGTCGATGCCGAGCGCGGCGCGATACAGGTCATAGGCGCTGTTGCCGGGAGGCAGCATGATTTGGCCCTTGCGTGCGGCCGTCTTCGCGCGCGCCACCAACCGCGCAACCTTGGCCGTCTGCGCCGGTGTCAAGATTGGCGCGGCAGCTTGTGGCGAAGCTGCGGCCTGCCGTTCATCGCGCTGCGCCGCAAGACGCGAACGCGCGGCGGCAAGGTCGGCCGACTTCGGCGCCAGCACCGCGGCCTGGTCGAGCAGCTTCTTCGCGTCCTGCGGATGTCCGGAATCCGTCGCGGCGTTGGCTTGCACGATCAGCGCCTCCGCCACTTTCCCGAGTCCCCCCTGCGCTTCGGCATTGCCCGGGTCGGCGGCGAGCGCCGCCTTGAACTGGGCCTCGGCGTTGTCCTCGCCTTCGCCGATGACCTTGCCCGCGCGCAAGTCGGCTGCTCCCGCGGCAAGGTACTGGTCACGTTGGGCATCCGCGGCGCGATCGGCGGCGGCGATGCTCGCGCGCAGGTTCGGAAGTTGTGAATAGCGCGGCAGCAGACTCGACAATTCCGTCAGCGTCTTGCTGGCGTCGGCGCGATCGTCATTGCCGAGCTGGGCCTGGATGCGCGTGGCGAGCAGGTCACCGACCTGGTCCATGCCGTGCCGGGCCACCGGGTTGTGCGGGTCGCCCGCCAGAACCTTGCCGAACAATGCCGCGGCGCCGCCGCTGCCGTCGATGCGGCCATTGGCGAGTGCGGCGCGCGCCTGATTGATCAACACGTCGACGTTGGCGCTGTGCAGCACCGCTTTGGCCAGCGCCTGATCCACCGCCGCGATCCGGGCGCCGCCGCCGAGCAGACTGCGCGCTTCTTCCAGCGACGCGCGTGCCGCGGTGTAATCGTGCTGTTTCAAGGCGCCCTGGGCACGCTTGAGCTCGGCCTGACCGACGTTCTGCAACCCCTGCAATGCATGTTCGTTGTCCGGATCAAGCACCCGCGCCGCCTCGTACAGGTCGCGTGCGCTGCCGGCCCCGTCTGCCAAGTTGCCCGCCGCGTAGGCCTTGTCGGCGCGCGTCAGCAGCGAATTCAACTGGGTTCTCGGCAGCAATGCGCTCAGCATGTCCTGGTGCGTCCAGGCCCATCCGGCAGCGGCCGCAAGCACTAGCACCACGACGATCATCGCCCAGTGGATACGCAGGCGCCTGGGCAACGCGCGCTCCCGCGTCGATCCGGATTTGAACGGCGGTCGCGGCGGCTTGGGCGCGGACTGGCGCGGCGGCCAGCCGCCCTCGTCAAGCTTGTCCAGATTGCCGAGCACCGGTTCGGTCCGGCGCGGTTTGTCGCGTGAAGGAGGATCGTGCCGACCGTTCATGTCCAATCCAGCGCCGATCGCCATCCGGCGCACTTGTGTTCCGCAGAAGAGACCACGGGCCCGCCTGCCGGTTCCAGTTGGAAACCGACACAGGTCCGGGGCAGCATCTTAGCATTCGATCGAACACGGCCCCGGGCACGCGCGCGCGGCATTCAGCCCCCGGAAAGTCGCCGTACGTCGGTCACATCGGGCAGCGCGACGAGTCGGTCCAGCAACGTCGACAGTTCGCCTTGATCGCGCACGCACAGGGTGAAGCGCATGGCCACCTCGCCGAGGTCGCGACGGCTGCGACTATCGGAAGCCACGATGCGTGTACCGCTGTTGGCGATGACATCGACGACTTCACGTTGCACTTCGCGGCGATCGCGCCCCACCACGCCGATCGCGACCTCGTAGGCGCGACCGGCTGCGCCGTGCCAGTGGATCCCGACCACGCGTTCGGGGTTGCGCACGCGCAACCGCGCCAGCGCCGGGCAATCGGCGCGGTGCACGCTGACGCCACGGCCGCGGGTGACATAACCGGTGATCGCGTCGCCGGGCAATGGCCGACAGCAGCGGGCGATGGTGGTCAACACGTTGCCGACGCCCTCGACCGTCAGTGCCTCCGGCTTGCCGACTTTCCGCGCAGCGGGTCCCTTCGGTATGGATGCTGGTTGCAACGAGGGTTGCACCTCCCTCATTGCCCGCGCCAGTTGCGCGCTGCCGATCTCGCCCAGCGCCAACCCGACCTGCAAATCCTCACGGCTGCCGCACCCGAGCCGGGCCGGCAGCTGCTCCAGTACGTCACCGGAGACACCTGCCCGGCGAGCTTCGCGTTCGAGAATCCGTCGGCCGGCTGCCACATTGGCGCCAAGATCCTCGCGCCGGAACCAGGCACGCAATTTTCCGCGCGCGCTAGCCGTGGCGAGATAACCCAAATGCGGCGACAACCAGTCGCGACTCGGCGCAGGCTCACGCGCGGCAAAGATCTCGATGCGGTCGCCACTGGCCGGCTGGTACGTCAACGGCACGATGCGATCGTTGACCTTGGCGCCGCGGCAGCGATGCCCGAGCATCGTGTGTATGCGGTACGCGAAATCGAGTACGGTTGCGCCGACCGACAAGTCGATCACCTGGCCCTTCGGGGTGAGCAGGTAAACGCGGCTCCCGGCCAGTTCACCATGCAGGTCGATTGCAAGCGTCGCTTCATCTTCACCTTCTGCATGGCTCTCCAGCAACCGGCGCATCCATTCCACCCGCGCCTGGTAGAGGACATCGCCCGCACCGCCCTCCTTGTAACGCCAGTGTGCGGCGACGCCGAGTTCGGCGCTGCGGTGCATGTCCCTGGTGCGGATCTGCACCTCGAGCGCCTTGGCGTCCGGCCCGGAAACCGCGGTGTGCAAGGACTGGTAATTGTTGCCCTTGGGGCGCGCTATGTAGTCATCGAACTCCTGGGGAATGATCGGCCACAAGCCGTGCACCACGCCCAGCACGGCATAGCAGTCGGCCACGCTGCCGGTGAGCACGCGCAGCGCCCGGATGTCATGCAACTCTCCGAAGGCGACCTGCTTGCGTTGCATCTTCCGCCAGATCGAATAGATGTGCTTGGGCCGTCCATCGACGCTGGCTGCCACGCCTTGCGCCAGCAAGGCACCGCGCAACGCTTCAACGCAACGCGCGATCCACGCCTCGCGGTCGACGCGGCGTTCGTCCAGGAGCGTGGCGATGCGACGGTAGGCTTCGGGTTGCAGATAGCGAAACGCCAGGTCCTCCAGTTCCCACTTCCATTTGCCGATGCCGAGGCGGTTGGCGAGCGGCGCGTGGATGTCACGGGTCAACTGCGCCAATTCGCGGCGTTCCGCTTCCGGCAATACCGCGGCCACGCGCAGTTTCGCCAACTGCCGCGCGAGCAGCAGGTACACGATCCTGAGGTCGCGCATGGTCGCCAGCAACAGACGCCGCAGGCCTTCGGCATCCGCACCTTCATCGTGCGCGGCATGTAGCGCCCACACGCGTTCAGCCTGTCGTTGGCCCAGCACCAGCCGTCGCAGGGAATCCGCTGCCCGGGCGGAGCAGTCATGCCAGGCTTCGGGGTGCACGCGCGCGATGGCGTACCAGGCCGCGGCGGCGCGGGTTTCATCGTCGCAACCCAGATCCGCCAGCAGCGCATCCGTCTCCGCAACCAGTGCGCGTTCGGCTGCAGGCAGCGCGGCGACCGGCACCCCGAACAAGGAG
>JBOHYV010000037.1:0-11576 GCA_050738135.1 Rhodanobacteraceae bacterium
CGACGTTGCCGGTGCTCAGCGTGTTCGAGCATGAAGGCGAGCAGACGTGGGAACTTTACGATGGCGCCTGCGCCAGGACGGTGGTGCGGGTGCGACCGCGGCTCGTGACCGGCGAATTCCGGATGCTGATCGAGGCCGCGTTGCAGGGGGGCGGAATTGCGTGGGTGCCTGAATCGTCTTGCACCCCGGAACTGCGCAGCGGCAGGCTGCGCGTGGTCCTGCCCGACTGGGGTTTGCCGCAGGGCATCCTGCACCTCGTTTATCCCAGCCGGCGCGGGATGCTGCCGGCGGTGCGCGCATTGGTCGATTTTCTGGCCGACGCGTTCGAACACCAGGCCGACGAATTGATGGACGGAGCGCGGTGATGGCGGTCGGTCCGGCCGCGTGCCGCAATCGTCATCGGGTAATGCCGCGCAGCGGTTTTCGCCAAAACCCGCGCAACGGCGCCGTCGCTTCTGCGTGCTAACATCGAACGATTATTGACCGTTTGGATGGCGGCGCGCCCATGCAGATCGAAACCAAGTTACCCAAGGTAGGCACCACCATCTTCACGGTGATGAGCCAGCTCGCGGTCGAACACAAGGCCGTGAACCTGGGACAGGGGTTTCCCGATTTCGAGACACCTGCCAGCTTGCGCGAAGCCTTGACCCGCGCGATGGACGAAGGGCGCAACCAGTACGCGCCGATGAGCGGTATCCCGAGGCTGCGCGAGCAAATCGCGCTGCTGGTGGATCATTTGTACGGACGCCGCATCAGCGCGGATACCGAGGTGACGGTGACATCGGGCGCGACCGAAGCGATCTTCGCGGCGATCGCCTGCGCGGTGCACCCGGACGACGAGGTGATCGTGCTCGATCCGTGCTACGACTGCTATGAACCCGCGATCGCGCTGGCCGGTGGTCGCGCGGTGCATGTGCCGCTCGGGCTTCCGGATTTTTCGGTGGACTGGCAGCGGGTGCGCGACGAGATCACGCCGAAGACCCGGATTATCATGGTCAACAGTCCGCACAACCCTTCGGGTGCGGTATTCGCGGAATCGGATCTCGACGCCCTGGCCGGAATCGTCGCGCAACACGGGTTGCTGGTGATCTCGGACGAGGTATACGAGCACATCGTCTACGATGGCCTCAAGCACTCGAGCGTATCGCGCAGGCCGGACCTCGCCGAGCGCAGCTTCGTGATTTCATCGTTCGGCAAGACCTGGCATTGCACCGGCTGGAAGGTCGGCTATTGCGTGGCGCCCAAGCTGCTCACGGCCGAGTTTCGCAAGGTGCACCAATACCTGACTTTCTGCACCTTCCATCCGGCGCAGTGCGCGTTTGCCGAAGTGATGCAGAACGACCCGCAGCATGCGCGCGATCTGGCCGCTTTCTACCAGGCCAAACGTGATCATTTCCGGCAGTTGCTGGCTGGCTCGCGTTTCAAGCTCCCCGACGTGCACGGCGGCTATTTCCAGTTGGCCGACTATTCCGCGATTCGCGACACCGATGACCTCAATTTCTGCGAATGGATGGTGCGCGAAGCCGGGGTGGCCGCGATTCCGGTCTCCGCGTTCTACGAAACGGCGCCGGATGCAAGACTGGTACGGTTCTGCTTCGCCAAGAACGACGCGACCCTGGAAGCCGCGGCCGCGCGTTTGCAGGAGATCTGACGATGCAGGCACAGACGTTGCGCGTGAGCCTGGTGCAGGGCGCGACGCGCTGGCACGATCCGGTTGGCAATCGTGAATATTACGGTTCGCGGATCGCACCGCTGGCCGGACAAACCGACCTGGTCGTGCTGCCGGAAACCTTCACCAGCGGATTTTCAAACGAAGCCATCCACAACGCCGAAACCATGGAAGGCCCCACGATTGCGTGGCTGCGCGAGCAGTCGCGTGCCTTGGGCGCCGCCGTGACCGGAAGCGTGCAACTGCGGGTGGGGCAGGGCGTGTTCAATCGCCTGTTGTTCGCAACCCCGGATGGCGAGGTACGGCATTACGACAAACGCCACCTGTTTCGCTATGCCGACGAGCACAAGCGCTATGCGGCAGGCCACGAACGCCTTGTCGTCGAATGGAAAAGCTGGAAGATCTGTCCACTGGTTTGCTACGACCTGCGCTTTCCGGTGTTCTCGCGCAACCGCCACGACCCGCAACACGGTTTCGATTACGACCTGGTGTTGTTCGTGGCCAACTGGCCCGCCGCGCGCGCGCATGCATGGCGTACGCTGCTGCGGGCGCGCGCGATCGAGAATTTGAGTTACTGCATCGGCGTCAACCGCGTCGGAACCGACGGCAACCGGTTGCCCTACGACGGCGGCAGCGCGGTGCTGGATTATCTCGGCCAGACGATGGTCGATCTTGGCGCGCAGGAGCAGGTCGTGACCGTGGCGCTGGATCCCGCGGCGCTCGCGGCATTTCGCGAGAAATTTCCGGCCTGGATGGATGCGGACGCGTTCGAGCTTGCACCGTAGATACGAAACGAAACGCTCTGTTGGCGGCATCCCCCCGCCGCTTCGCGGCGACCCCCTTCGTTCCGAAGGGGGTGATCGCAGCGTGAAGTTTCCACTTGTCTTCCCCTTCGTAAACGAAGGGGAAGAGCCCCGACGCTTGCCTTCTCCCCGATGCTCGCATGCTCGTCCTTCCCCCGATGCTCGCATGCTTGTCTTCCCCCTTCCGCAGGAAGGGCGGAGCGGAGCGAACGCGCGCGAAGCGCGAGAGGGGGATGGCTTTTGCTAGAAAATCGCGAGCACGTTTTCGGGTGGCCGTCCGATCGCGGCCTTGCCGTTCGCGAACACGACCGGACGCTCGATGAGGATGGGGTGCGCGGCCATCGCGTCGATGAGTTGCCTGCGCGTCAACTCCGGATTGTCGAGTCCGAGTTCTGCATAGGCGGCTTCGCCCTTGCGCATGAGCTCGCGGGGTTCCAGTCCGAGCAACCGCAATGCGTGCTCGATGTCCGCGGCGCCCGGCGGATTCTCCTGGTAATCGACAATCGCGGGTTCGATGTCCTTTTCGCGCAGCAGTTCCAGCGTGCCACGCGACTTCGAACAGCGTGGGTTGTGCCACATCACGACCGGTTGCAGGGGTGCCATGGCGGCTATCCGCGCGACGAGCCGTTGCCGCCCTTGCCGCCACCGCCACTGCGCCGCGGACCGCGCCCGCTGTGGCCACCGGGGCGTTTGTCGCCGGCGAACCAGGTGCGCACCGAAGGCAATTCCTGACCGGGCGCGACGCCGCGCCCCTGGCGACGCTTCTTCGCCGGCTTGTCGGGCTTCAGCACGTTACCGTTGACGTCACCGCGGGACGGCCCGCGACGGCGCTTGCCGTGAGGATTGAAATCGTCCGGACGCACGCGGTCGAACGCCTTCAATTCGCGCTCCTCGTCATGCCGGACGCCGGTCCATGCATGCGGTGTTTTGCTGGTGGGGCGAATTTCGGTAACGCCGCGTGCCGCGTGGCGCTGGTGCAACACGGGTTTCAGCGTCAGCGTCGGCTGGACCGGCCCCGCACCCGCCAGTTCGCGCAGTGATTTCACCGCGTCTTCGCCCAGCAGTTCGTGCTGGCCCGGACGCAAGCCGCGCGGCAGTGCGACGTTGCCGTAGCGGATGCGCTTCAGACGACTGACGAGGAATCCGAGTGCATCCCACATGCGGCGCACCTCGCGGTTGCGCCCCTCGTGCAGGATCACGCGAAACCAGCAGTGGCTGCCGCCCCGGCTGACGACGTGGATTTCGTCGAAACGCGCGGAGCCGTCTTCCAGCTCGATCCCTGCCGTGAGCTTCGCCACGGCTTCGTCCGGCACTTCGCCGTGGACGCGGCACAGATATTCGCGTTCGAGTTCGTGACTGGGGTGCATCAGCGCGTTGGCAAGTTCACCGTCGGTGGTCAGCAGCAAAAGCCCCGTGGTATTGACGTCCAGGCGCCCCACCGAAATCCAGCGCGAGCCGCTCAGGTGAGGCAAAGTCTCGAACACGGTCGGGCGGCCCTCCGGGTCGTCGCGCGTGGTCAGTTCGCCCTCCGGTTTGTGGTACATCAGCACCTGCGCCTGTTCGTGGTGGTCGGTCGCGACCATGAACTGTTTGCCGTCCACTTCCACGCGATCGCCGGCGTGCACGCTGGACCCGGTTTGTGCGGGCTGACCGTTGACCTGGATTTCGCCTTCGGCGATGCGCTGCTCCAGCAGGCGCCGCGATCCCAGCCCCGCATTGGCCAGCACCTTGTGCAGGCGTTCTTCCAACGCACCCTCGCCGGCTTGCGAATCCGCGCGTTTCAGGGTCAGCAGGGAACGTGGGGCGGAACTCATGCGACATCCTCGGTGGTGCGTGGAGTGGGGGCGTCGGGGCCGCCGGCGTCACGGGAATCGGCCGCCGTGTCCGAGCCGCCAGACGGTGCGTCAGCGGGTTCGGGCGCGAGCGCGAGTTGCGGATCGGGGTCGGTGATTTCGCGGATATCGGCCAGCGTGGGCAACTGGTCCAGCGATTTCAGATTGAAGTAATCGAGGAACTGTCGGGTGGTGCCGAACAGCGCGGGCTTGCCGGGCACATCGCGATAGCCGACCACACGCACCCATTCACGTTCTTCCAGGGTGCGCATGATGCTGGTTGCGACCGTGACACCGCGTACCTGCTCGATCTCGCCACGCGTGATGGGCTGGCGGTAGGCAATCAGTGCCAGGGTTTCCAGCAGCGCGCGCGAATACCTGGTCTGGCGTTCCGCCCACAGGCGTGCGACCCACGGGTGCACCGCTTCGCGCGCCTGATAGCGGAAACCCGATGCCACTTCCACCAGTTCGATGCCGCGACCCGTGCAGGCTTGCGTCAATGCTTCGAGCGCCTGCGCCAGCTGTTCGTGGGTCACGCCGTCTTCCTCGCGGAAAAGGGCGGAGAGCATCGGCAGTGTCAGCGGTTGCTGCGCCGCGAGCAGGGCGGCTTCCACGACATTGTTGAGATTTTGTTGTTCCACTTGTGCCTCGCTTGGCGCAACGAAAAAGCATGGGTCTGCAAATGAATACGAATGCGTGCGAACCATCAAGAGCGGATCAATCAGCCTGCATCCCGACTGCAGTCAATTGCGTTGATTCGCGCGCTGATCCTGCGCTAATCCGCCGACTCCACCGTGACGCGGGCCTTCAGGTAGATCGCTGCCAGCGGCGCATCCTGCATGATGTCGATCAGCCGATCCTTGGCCAGTTCCAGCAGCGACAGGAAGGTGACCACCACCCCGAGCCGACCTTCCGATGCATCGAACAAGGTTTCGAAGCGGTGGAATGCGCCGTCGCCGAGCTTGCGCAGCACCTCGCCCATGCGTTGGCGCACCGACAGCGGTTCGCGCTCCACTTCATGGTGGCCGTAAAGCTCGGCGCGATGCAGGACATCGCGCAACGCCAGCAGCATTTCCCGCAGGTCGACCGGCGGCGGGAGCCTGACGACGCTGCGATCGGGAACGAAGGCATTGGCGACATCCAGGTCGCGCTCCATGCGCGGCAGCGCGTCGAAGTCCTCGGCGGCCTTCTTGAAGCGCTCGTATTCCTGCAGCCGGCGCACCAGTTCGGCGCGCGGGTCTCCCTCGATGCCTTCCTCCTGCGGCAGCCGCGGCAGCAGCAGGCGGGATTTGATCTCGGCGAGTATCGCGGCCATCACCAGGTACTCGGCGGCGAGTTCCAGCCGCATTTCGTGCATCACCTCGATGTAATCCATGTACTGGCGGGTGATCTCGGCGACAGGAATATCCAGGATGTCGAGGTTTTGGCGGCGGATCAGGTACAGCAACAGGTCCAGCGGCCCCTCGAACGCTTCGAGGATCACTTCCAGTGCGTCCGGCGGAATGTACAGGTCCTGCGGTATCTTCAATACCGGTTGGCCACGCACGACCGCGAGCGGCATTTCTTCCTGATGCGGCATGTCCGCTTCACGGCGCGGACCCGGTTCGATCGCCACGGTTTCGGTTGACTGAGGTTCGGTACTCATCCGGTACTTGTCGGAAGCGGATCGGCGACACCATGGGCGCCGTCATTCACGGGTTTGCGAAGTTCATGCATGAACTGCAGGCGTCCATGGCTGAAACGCGATCCATCGGGTATACGATCGGCCCGTGATCCGGGCGCGGTGGATCCAAAATCGGTTTGCATCAATCCGGCCTTGTGATCGGGCCGGCTCGTGTATCAATGGTTCCGGTCGCTGCGGCCAGCCGCTCGCGTGCGTCGAACCGGCGATCCCCGAATTCCAGATTCGCAAGCAGGAGGTTGCGGCGTATGGGCCAACCGCAGCGGGGCATGGAAGCCACCGATACGCCGGCAAAGGCAGCACCGGCCATATATTGCCTAGAGTAAGACCGAATCAGCGCCAAGTCCAGAGGGTCGTATCGTCATGGCTTGGCCCGTAACTTGCTTGGCAAAGTGGCGACAGGCTGACTTCGCGAGCCCTGTACGCTGCCCCACGGCGGCGCGCAACGTGTGAGGTGACAGGGGAATGTTCGACGTGGTGAGTGACCACAAACAGGACGAGGCTGCCGACGGCCACATCCGGCACGCGCGGATGGTGCGCCAGACCGCGGTGCTGATGAGCCGGCGCGGCGACATCTGGCAAACCGATCTCGCGGACATTTCGGCGACCGGTGTCAGGCTGGCGCGCCCCACCGGGTGGCATGGGCAATCAGGCGAGGTCTGGGTGCTGGACATGCTGTTCGGCGACGAAGTCAACGTTCATTTGATGGCCGAGGTGGTGCGTGTCACCAGCGAACACATCGCGCTGGCCTTCGCGCGCATTCCCGAGGAAGCGCAGGAATCCCTGTGGACGCTGCTGGGTGGCTACGCCGACACGCTGGAACCGTGGGGCGACGAGCCCGACCCGGACTGAGATCGGCAATCGGCGGGACGGCTTGGGCGCCGCCCCGCATTCGGCGTTTTTGAACGATCAGCGATTGTGGCCGTTGCCTTGCCCGTCGTGGTGGCGCTTGTCACTATGCCCATGCTTCTTCTGATCCTTTGCAGGCCCGCGACCACGGTGCGACTGTTCGAACCGCCCCGCGTGCTGCGTCGCGAACACGGCTGGCCTGCCGCGATGACTGTTGAAGCGCTGCGCGGGATCCCGCCCGGCCATCGCGTGTTGACGCGCCTGCATCGGCGTCGGTGAGTAGCGGTGCTGATTCGACCAGGCGCGCTGCCGCGCACCGGGACGCGCCACGATTCCGCCGCGGCCGCCGTGGTAGCTGGCCCGGTTCACGTGGACGTTTCTTACCGCGGTCCTGTCCACGTAGACGTTGTGGACGCGGGTCACGTTGATGTTGTTGACGGCCCGGTTGTAGTAGAACTGCCGCCCGCGCCAGTGGCCACCCACGTAACCCGTGCCGAAGTAGCCGAAGCCGTAGTTGATGCCGCCGTAGAAGCCGACATGAGTGCCCCAATAGCCGGCGTGCCAGCGGTAATAACCGGTTGACCAGCCCCACCAGCCCGGCGTCCACAGCAAGCCGACTTCCGGCGGCATGACCCAAGTGCCCGGCACCCAGTAATAGTCAGCATATGCTGGATCCCACGCCCAGTAACCCGGGGTCCAGAGGTAACCCGGGCCCGGCACCATGGGTTGCGCGTAGACCGGCAACGCCGGCGGCGCTATGCCGACTGCCACGCTGATGCCTATGTGGGTCCCGGCGCTGGCGACGGGTGAAAGTACCAGTGCCGGCGCGGCCAGAAGACCTGCAGCCAGCAACATTGTCGCGATGCGTTTCACGGTGGCTTCTCCCGGCGGGCCGAAACGGCTCATTCATGGAAACGCGATGCTACGCGCATTGTTGACGCGGGGGGCGCGTGCGGTCGGCCGGGGTTCATCCGGCATTGGGTGAAGATTCAGCTTGAAATCCCGTGCCAGACGCCAAAGTCGATGTGATTCGTTGATCTGAAGCAACGGTCGTGAAAAGGTCGGCACGGAGCGTTCGACCTCCATTGTCCATGCGTCGGGTTGTGTGAGGGCGTGATCACGATCACGATGCATGCACGGCGGTCTTGATGGCCGTTTCGATCTTCGCGGGTTCGGGGGTCCGGTTCGGCAGCCAGCCCGATGCCGCAACGATCAGGGACGATCGCCCGGGAAAGGCGTGCCGTCCTTGTGCGTGTATCCGGCATCGCGGCCGGGGCCGATGTGCAGGTCGACGTCGGGATAGTCGCAAGCGTCTTCGTCGGGCCTGCGTGAACCGATTTCGAGGCAACGCACCGGCGAGTCCGAGCGGTTCACCAGATGGTGGCCGTTGCGATCGCCGCGGGCGAATGCGGCACATTCGCCGGCGTGCAGCAGATGTTCGCCGGCATCGTCGATCAACGTGACTTCACCTTCGAGTACCCACACGAATTCGTCTTCGGCCGAATGCCAATGGCGTTGGCTGGACCACGCGCCGGGCGAAAGCTCGAGCAGGTTCACGCCGAAATCGACAAGGCCGCCGGCGTCGCCAAGCCGCTGGCGTACTCGCGGACGACACGGCTCATCGAGCGGCGGCGGATAACCGCAGCCGGTGTGGCGGGGCAGGGAATCGATATCCAGCTTGGACACGGTGCGATGTTCCTATGCGGCAGGGGGCGGGCTCTTCCGGTCCCCGGTCCCGGGTCGCTGGTCCCGTTGGTTCTGCTCATCGCGCAACGCGCGCCTCAGGATCTTGCCGACGTTGCTCTTGGGCAGCTCCTGGCGAAACTCGATGTACCTGGGCCGCTTGTAGCCGGTCAGCTCATCGTGGCAATACTGCTTCAATGCGGCTTCGGTCAGGCCCGGATCCTTTTTGACCACGAACAGTTTCACGACCTCGCCGGAGTGCTCGTCCGGCACGCCGATCGCTGCGACTTCCAGCACGCCGGGATGACGTGCGACCACATCCTCGATCTCGTTCGGATAAACATTGAAGCCGGAGACGAGGATCATGTCCTTCTTGCGGTCGACGATGTAGAAGAGACCCTTGTCGTCCATGCGCGCGATGTCGCCGGTGCGCAACCAGCCATCCGCATCGAGTACCTTGACGGTTTCGTCGGCGCGGTTCCAGTAACGCCGCATCACCTGCGGGCCGCGCACGCAGATTTCCCCCGGCTCGCCCGGCGGCATGTCGTGGCCGTCGTCGTCACGCAGGACGATGTCGGTGGAAGGCAGCGGCAACCCGATCGAGCCCGTGTAGTCCTTGATGTCGAGCGAATTGGACGTGACGACCGGCGATGTCTCCGTGAGGCCGTAGCCTTCGATGATCGGAATGCCGGTGGCCTGCTTCCAGCGTTCCGCGACCACGCGCTGCACCGCCATGCCGCCGGCGAGCGAGAACTTCACGCGCGAGCAATCCACCGATGCGAAATCGGGATGATTGAGCAGCGCGTTGAACAACGTGTTGACGCCGGTGATCGCGCTCCAGCGGGCCTTCTTCAACGTCTTGATGAAGGCCGGAATGTCGCGCGGGTTGGCGATCAGCACGTTCTCGCCGCCGAAGTACATCATGAACAGCGCGTTCACCGTCAGCGAGAAGATGTGGTACAGCGGCAGCGCGGTAATGATCTGTTCCTTGCCGTGCGTAAACAGATCGCCGACCCAGACGGCGAGTTGCAGTGTATTCGCGACCATGTTGCCGTGGCTGAGCATCGCGCCCTTGGCGACGCCGGTGGTGCCGCCGGTGTATTGCAGGAAGGCAATATCGTCGTGGCCGAGCTCGACCTTCGGCGCATGCATGCCGGTACCGCGGCGCAACACCTCGCCGAAGCGCAGGTGTCCGGGCAGCGACCAGCGCGGCACCATCTTCTTGATGTGCTTCACCGCGAAACTGATCAGCGGGCCTTTCGGAAAGCCGAGCTGGTCGCCGATCGAGGTGACGATCACGTGTTGCACCTGGGTCTGGTCGATCGCCTTGGCCAGCGTCATTGCGAAGTTTTCCAGCACCACGATCGTCGAGGCGCCGGAATCGGCGAGCTGATGTTCGAGTTCGTGCGCGGTGTACAGCGGATTGACGTTGACCACCGTCAGGCCTGCGCGCAGGGCACCGAACAGCGCGACCGGATACTGCAACAGGTTGGGCAGCATGATCGCGAGGCGATCACCCTTGCCGAGCTTCCATTCGTTGGCCAGGAATGCCGCGAACTGCTGGCTCGCCCGGTCGAGTTCCGTCCATGTCACTGCCACGCCGAAGCTGGAATACGCCGGCCGTTGCGGGTGGCGCGAGCAGGCTTCCTCGAACATGGCCACGATCGAGGCATACGCGGAGGTGTCGATCTCGGCGGGCACGCCAAGCGGATAATTCGCCAGCCAGGGACGCGGATCGGCCATTATTCCCTCCTGTACGCTTCGTCGGTTGCGTGGATGGGTTGCATTGGACACGATAAGCACGAAGGTGGCAAGCTGGCATTGCCAATGGCCGACACGGGGGATGCTCGTGTGATCGCAGTCATGGAACCAAGGCAGGCGCATCGCATGACGGTTGTCCGGGCGGCATGCGTGGCTTGCCTGATACTGGCGCTGGGCACGCTCGCTTCCTGTCGCCACACGCCCGCCGAACAGCAGATCCGGCGGGCGATCGATTCGGCAGTCACCGCTGCGCGCGCCAATGGCGTGTCAGGCGTGCTGGATATGGTCAGCGAAGACTTCGTCGGCAACGACGGCACCCTCGATCGTCATGGCCTGCACAGGCTGCTGGCGCTGCGTGCGCTGCGGCAGGACCGGACCGGCGTGCTGGTCGGCCCGATTTCATTCGAACACAGGGACGGCCGCATCATCGCGAAGTTCAATCTGGTGCTCACGGGCGGCAAACCCGATGACCTGTTGCCTCGGCGGTCGGCGATCTACGCGATGACCACCGCATGGCGGCGAGAGGGTGGTCATTGGATTTGCTACAACGCGACGTGGAAGCAAGGATGACCCCGGAATCCGTCGAAAACGATCACGCAGCGTGGGGAAAGGGCGGTGCATCGCCGCCCGGCTCGAGCAATTGAAGCGACTGCTATCACTCGCATTCGTCTGCGTCGCCGCTTGCCCCGGCACGGCTTGTTGCAAGGACACACCGGCGGGACAACGTGAGCTCGCGCAGGATATAGTGAATGTAAAGGCCGGCAAGACCATAGAGGCGCGGACGATTGCCGCTCAGCAACTCGCGAACGATACACGACATATAGACCCACGGAAGGTCAATGATAAGACGCTTACTACCATGGTGTCTCTGTTGGATATACGTGATGACACTGTGCGCGCGTGGGTAGCAGCTTCGGTTGGTAACCTTGGTCCGCGCGCAAAATCCGCAGCTCCTTCGCTGATGAAGGTATTAGCGGTGATGGACCGTCGTTACGCATGTCATTTCGTGAGCCTTCCACCAACGGCCGCGGTGCGTCTTGCTCTAAAACGAATCGGTGTAGAACCGCCGCCCCCTCCGAACTGTGGGCAAAAGGCTAAGCAAAGCCGAAAGGCTGATCTGCCCCAGTTGCCGTACCACGGATAAGCAGGAAGTCCGTGGGTTGAAGTTTACTGAACCGCCCCGGCTTTCCCGGAGGCTCCAACCTTTGAGAGGATTGGGGCATGAACACAGAGAAGCGGTACTCACCTGAGGTACGGGAGCGGGCGGTTCGGATGGTGCTGGATCATCAGGCCGAGCA
>JBOHYV010000038.1:0-11264 GCA_050738135.1 Rhodanobacteraceae bacterium
TTGTACCGGCATCGAGGCTGCCGCATGCGGCGTCACGGTCAGTCCCGGCAACACCACCAACGCGACCGGCGCCAATCCGTGCGGCAACAACGGCGCAAGCGCCAGTGCCACCGGAAGCAGCCACAACGTGAAGGCCGGGCCCGTGCCGAACACGCGACGCGCGGGGCGGCGCACCAGCAATATCAGTGCGAGCCCCAGCGTCGCACCCCACAACATCCGCAACAGGATGTCAGTCATGACGGCGCTCCTTCTTTTCCAGTTGATCGACGAGCTTGCGCAATTCCGCCACGTCCTTCGCACTCAACTTCTCGTTGCGGCTGAAATGCACCAGCAGCGGCGCCACGCGGCCGCCGAACACACGGTCGAGCAAGCTGCGGCTTTCGTACGCCTGCCATTGTTCGCGCGTCAGCACCGGCGAATACAGGTAACGCCGGCCTTCGCGCTTCGCGTGCACCGCGCCCTTGCGCAGCAACCGGCTCAACAGCGTGCGCACGGTGTTTTCATGCCAACCGGTGTCGGCATGGAGCCCCGACGCGATGTCTTCCGAACCCTGCGGCGCCTCCCGCCAGAGGATTCCCATCACCCGGCTTTCGGCTTCGCTGATAGCTGGATTGGCGGGTTTCGGCATGGTTTGATCCTTTCAACCACCTGCGTAGTTGATCTATACACTACGCCTGTAATTATATTTGTCAAGTGCCAGGGACGATGGAAGGCAACGGACAATGCCTGGGGCGATCGGCGTTAAATCGCGCGCGTCGCCACGATGGGAGAAATCCGGGACGCGCGCCGCGCCGGCATCAGCACCGCGCATTGCCCCAATGCCAGCAGCAGCACCGCGCCGACCGGCAGGTAAATCCACGGCAATCGCAACAGTTCGTAATGCCGCATCAGCCACAGGTTGATGCCGTAAGCCGCGATCAACCCCACGATCACGCCGATGCCCACCACCAGCAGGTTCTCGATCAGAAGCTCGCGCAGCACGTCACTGCGCTTGGCGCCGAGCGCGCGCCGGATGCCGATGCTGCGGGTGCGTTGCTGCACCCAGTAGCCGGTCATGCCCATGATGCCGGTCAAGGTCACGATCAGCACGATCAGGGTGACGCCGGACAACAGCCACACCGCCGCGCGCTGCGGCGCAAGCATTTGATCGCGCGTCTCGGCGAACGTTTTGCAATCCACCGGGTTGCCGGGAAACAGGTCGGCGCCGAAATTGCGCTGGATGATCGCGACCAGCGACTTGCAAACGTGCGGCGTTGCCGCCGCCCGGAAGCGAACGGCGAACGTCGGAACCGGCCAGCGATTGGCTACGCCCGGAAACAGCATCGTGTAGTCCAGATCGGAGTTGTCCTGTCCGAACTGGTTCCGGAGCAAATGCGCGACGACGCCGACGATGATGCGCTCGCCTCCCGGAGATTTCGAATAATCAACGGGGCGACCCAGTGCATGGCCTTCCGGATACAGCCGGTCGGCGAGCGCACGCGTGACGATGGCCGGACCCGCGGAGTGGAAGCCCATGTCCGATCCGAGGGTCACGCCCGCTTCTTCGGGCGTGAAATCACGGCCGGCTACAAGCCGCAATCCCAGGGTGCGGATCAAATTGTCGCCAAGGTACACCATGGCGCTGACCTTCGAATGCACGTCGGCGCCATAAACGTCGGCAGCCATTTTTGCGGTGGAGGTCATCGGCAGACTGGCAGCGTAGCTCGCTTCGGTCACACCGGGAACCGTACTCAATTCGGCTTGTACCCCCTTCAACCGTGCGGCGGGCCATGGCGTGCCGCGCGGGACGATGTTGGTCAGAAAGATCAGCCCTTGAGGATTGCCGATGCCGCTCGGCGCCAGCACAGGCCCCAGCTTTTGTTGCAGCAGGGACAAAGCGTTGCAGGCGATTGCGCAAGCCAATGCGACTTGCAAGACGATCAGCAACGGCATCAGGGGGCGGCGCAGCAATGGTTTCGCGAGGTGGAGCATCGTCGCCTCCTCAGGCCTGCTTGATCTGGATCGCCGGCGCCAACCGGCATACGCGCCACGCCGGCAGGATGCCGACGATCATCCCGACCACCAACGACAGCACCAGCAGGCCGATGAACACCTCGACGCTGAAATGCGCCGCAGGCGCGTAACCCACCGGCTGCTTGCGCACGATCCACATGCCGAGCAGGGTCAGCGGCAGCGCCAACAGGCCCCCCACGAGTCCCAGCAACCCCGATTCGACCACATGCTGGGCAAACACCTGTCGCCACGACGCACCGAGCGCACGCCGGATCGCCACGTCCGCCTGCCGGCGCAGGAAACGCGCGGTCAACAATCCGGCGACGTTGATCATGCACAGCACCAGGAATGCGCCGGCCAGGATCAGGTTCAACGACACGTCGTCGGGAATCACGTTGTTCAGTGCCATCCATGCACGCGTCCCGTACAGTTTTGCCTGCGGCGGATCCACGAAGCGCCCCGCGGCGTGCTGGGCGTCGGCATAGCCGGCCAGAAACCGCTGGTAGGACGCCAACGCAGCAGGCGTTTTCAGCGCCACCCAGACTTCCAGCCATCGGCAGTGCTGCACATCCACCGAACCGAAGGTCATATCCGCACCGCTGTTGCCGCATTCACCCGAAGTTTCAGGCCCTATTCCCGCGTCCAGCGCCGCGCCGACGGGAAGAAAAAGTTGCAGGTCGGAGCCCATGACCTGTCCACCAAAATTGGCGGCACCGATGAAGGCCGTGCGCGGTTTCCACGGCGCCGTCACCCCGATCACCTGAAATCGATGCTTGTGGATCTCGACGCTGCGCCCGACCGCATCGGCGGTACCGAACAGTTTTTCGGCGAGCTTGCTGTCGATCACCGCAACCGGGTCGTGCGCGGTCTGCTCGGCTTGCGTCCACGGCCGGCCGAAGCGCAGGGGCGCCCCCAGTTCCCGCAACACCGGGCCGTACGCCAGCAGCCCGGTGACCGCGTCCGTCTGCTTGCCGTTCGGGTTGCCGGCCTGCGCGTAGGTGTGCGTCAGCGCAACCTGGGACGGTGCACGATGCGCGTCCACCAGCGCTTTCGCGTCACGCAGTTTCAGCAGGCTGCCGGGCGAACTGTAGGCGTTCGCGCTGTCGTTCTTGTTGGCGGTCTCGCGCGCGTCCATCGTCACCACGTAAAGATGATTGCTGATGCCGGGCAGTGGCTGGCCTTCCAGCGCGCTGAAGATGGCCAGCGCGGTCATGCACGCGGCGATGCCGATCGCCATCGTCAATACCACCAATGCCACGATCGCCGGACTTCGGCGGCAGCGGCGCAACGCAAGTTGCAAGTAGTAGCCGAACATCGCTGCCTCGATTCAACCGACCGCCCAAGGCCTTCCGCCCATCTAGTTCTTGATCTTTACATATGTAGTTGTATGTTGTCAAAATCCGTCCTCGGCTGCCAGCGACGGCAAGACGTCGTCATGCCCTGCCTCCGCTCACGCGTTCGCGATCTTCAAGGTCACGTTCGGTGAACACATCCGCGTAGCCTTGCGACATCAGCAGGTCGCGCACCGCCGCACCCTGTCCGAAGCCATGTTCGAGCAGCAACCAACCATCGCCAGACACGTGCGCGGGTGCATCGCGGACAATGGCCCGGATCGCATCCAGTCCATCCGCTCCGGACGCCAATGCGGCGCGCGGTTCGAACCGCAGGTCGCCCTCGTCCAGATGCGGATCGTCGTCCGCCACGTACGGCGGATTGGAAACAATCACGTCGAAATGCGCGTCCCCGAGCGCCGCACACCAGTCACCTTGCACGAACACGACGTTGCGCAAGCCAAGCCGCTCGGCATTGCCGCGCGCCACCTGCAATGCAACAGCACTCGCGTCGATGGCGACGACGCGGGCGAATGGGCGGGCATGGGCGATGGCAAGTGCGATCGTGCCGGAGCCGGTACCGAGGTCGGCCACCTTGCATCCAGTGCCGACCGGGATCTTCTGCAAGACAAGCTCGACCAACAGTTCGGTTTCCGGACGCGGAATCAGCACGTCCGGCGTCACGTGCAGTTCGAGAGTGTGAAAGCCCCGGGTACCAGTGAGATATGCGACGGGTTCGCCCCGCCCACGACGTTCGATCAAGCCGCGAAACGCAGCGGCGCGCGGCGCATCGACAGGTTCATCCGCATGCGCAACCAGCCACGCCGCGGACACGCCGAGCACATGTTGCAGCAACAGCGCGGCTTCACGTCGTGTTTCATTGCCGGACAACCCGCGAGCGCCCACTTCAAACAGTTCGCGAATGCTCGTCATCACGCCTGAACCGGATCACCACCACGCTCACGGAAGTGGCGTGTCGCTCCACCCGCTCCGGAAGGCGGCCAAGCGACACAGGTGAGGGTCCTGCGCCGACATGGACCCTCACCCCCGCGCTACGTGCTCGACCTGCGACCGCCTCTCTCGAAGGGAGAGGAATTCCTCTCACCCTACTGCGTGATCGACGCAGGATTCAGGTGCGCCTTCAGCTTGTTGCACAGCAGGATCGACTCGTCCGCCTGCGCCAGCCCGCGCTTCAGGCCCGGCACCTGCCCGACCTTGGGCTTGAAGAACGCCTCCATGCGCTGTGCCTCGGACTCGGAGCAACTGCCACCGGACGCGAGTCGGGGCAAGTACGCCCCCGAGAACACGCCGGTGCGATCGACGATCTTCTGGTAATTCGCGGTGAACCAGTTCCAGAAGGCGGTGCGGCCGGCCGGTGTATCGCGACCGCCGAAGAAAACCCTCATCATTTCGCCGACCTTGACCTTGTCGCTCAACGCAAAGTCACGCGCCACGTCGGCTTCGTTGCCCTTCGCATTGCCGAGGGCGGACAGCATTGCGTTGCGCTTCACGGGATCGGTGGTGTCCGGGATCGCCGCGATCAACTTGTCGACCGCAGGCTTGCCCTTCTCCTCGACCGCAACCGCGAGGGCGGCGCCCAGCAGGTCGGGATTGGCGGCATCCAGGTCGAGCTTGCCATCCTTGCCTTTCCGTAGCGCCGCTTCGCCCTGCTTCAACAGCGCCGCACGCACCTGCGGCACCTTGAAGCCGAGGCCCAGTGTTCCGGCAAGTTGCGAACGCATCAGCGCGGCATCGGCAGGCTCGCCGTTTTTGCGCTGGTAGCCCAACTTCTCGAGACGAGGCAAGTAGGCCTTCGTCACGGCCTTGCGGACCGCCGCCTTTTGCGCATCCGTTTTTGCCTCATAGTT
The DNA here is from genome assembly GCA_050738135.1 of Rhodanobacteraceae bacterium. Taxonomy (GTDB): domain Bacteria; phylum Pseudomonadota; class Gammaproteobacteria; order Xanthomonadales; family Rhodanobacteraceae; genus 66-474. The sequence continues at coordinate 5,192 of JBOHYV010000038.1, forward strand.
GTAGATCCAGCCAACCGTTCCGATCGGCGACAAGGCGATCTGGCGCACCTTCGATGACGCCAACTGGCGCATCGCAGTCAGCACTTCGCCGGCATCCAGATCACCGCGCTCGAATGCCGCGTCGATCGAATCGGCATAGACCAGCTGTTCGCCATCCTTGCGCTGCGAAATCACCTTGGCGAGCGCGGCACGGTCGGGCTTGGCCAGCTCGAAGCGGTAGTAGCCGTCGCCGTTGGCGTTCGGCATGTACCAGGCCGGGCACTGGCCGCCCTTGATCTTCATTTGGCCGGTTTTCGAGTCCAGCATCTGACATTGCACGCCGTTCGGAAAGCGCACGCATACGGGGATGCCCCACATGCGGTCGGTATCGGCGGTCGACCCCAGCGGCAGATAGCGACTCTGCACAAGATCCAGAACCGCGCCGTCCTTGGGGTTGCAATCCAGCTTGGTCGCAACCAACGGCACGCCGTTCTGGTTCAGGAAGCTTTTGAAGGCCTTCTTGAATGCTTCGCCCTTGCCGGCAGCGGTGGCGATCGCGTTCACCAGATCGTCCGCATTGGCGTTGCCGAACTTGTGGGCCTGGATGTAGGCACGCATGCCCTTCTGGAATACGTCAGGCCCGACGAAGTTCTCGAACATCCCGATTACGGCGGCGCCTTTCTGGTAGGTGATGCCGTCGAACGCCGTCTCGATGTCGCCGTTGCCCGTGATCGGCTGACGGATCATGCGCGCGCTGCCCAGGCTGTCCATCTGCATCGCGCCCTGCCCACCGCCAATGCGGCCGAGATGCGCATGCCAGTCGGGGTGGATTTCGCCCTCGACCTTCTGCTGCATCCAGGTGGCAAAGGCTTCGTTCAACCAGATGTCGTTCCACCAGTCCAGCGTGACCGTGTCGCCGGTCCACTGATGCGCCATTTCATGCGCCTCGACGTTGAAGACGCTGCGCACCTGACCCGGCGTCGCGTTCTTGTCGAGTTGCAGCAGGTAATCACGATAGGTGATCAGCCCCGCATTCTCCATGGCGCCGGCCGAGAAATCCGGCAGCGCGGCGAGGTCGAGCTTGCCGAACGGATAGCCGAAACCGTAGTACGCCTCTTCGTGCTCGATGATGGCAGGCGCCATCGCCAGCGCCCGTTGCAACAACTGGCCCTTGCCCTTCACCGCAATGCCGCGCAGCGGCACCGGCGTGGACCGCCACTTGGTCGGCGGAATGGTCGGGCCATTCACGATGTCCCACGGGCCCACGGCCCATGCATACAGATAGGTCGGCAGCGGCTTGGTCTTCTGGAAGGTGATGGTCTTCCAGCCCTTGCTGGCCGGCTTGTCACTGGCCGACTCCGAGTTTGCGACCGCCTTGTCGGCATCGGGAATCGTGAGTGACAGCGTCATCGGCGCCTTGAAACCCGGCTCGTCGAAGCAGGGAAACGCAAGCCGCGCGCTGATCGGCTCCATTTGCGTCATCGCGTAGGCGTTGCCGGCGAACACCACCTTGTAATAGCCCTGCAGGGTCTTGTTGTAGGGGGCCGTAAACGCGATCTTCAGCTGGATCTTCTGAGGCTGCAGGGTGGCGCCGAAATCGATCCGTGCTACGCCCGCTTTTTCCGCAGCTTGGGTGACAGCCGCGTTGTACTTGCCAGTATGGGCCTGGCCGTTGGCGCCGGTGACGGTGACGCTGGAGACCTTCAGATCCTTGCCGTGCAGCCAGAGGTAACTGGATGCCTGCTTGAGGTCCACGTCGATCGTGACGGTACCGCTGTAGTCCGTCTTGTCAGGGTCGCTCTTGAGGACGAGATCGTATGCCGTCGGCACCGCCCAGTCCGGCAGCCGCGTCATCGGCGGCGTATTGGCGGTAACCGTCTTTGCGTTCTGTGACGCGGCAGGAGTCGGTGCCGTGGCGGCTGGTGCCGCCGGGGAGGAGGAGGATTGCGGGGCCGTCGACGGCGACTGGTTGCAGGCCGCACAGGTCATCGCCAGCAGGCCCACCAGGAGGGTTGCAGGTATAGCGCGCATCGGACACGGCTCCTTCGCCGAGAAACAGCGTGGCAGTGCAGCACACTTGACCCCACATGGCAAGTGATGAAAGTCTTCCGCGACGCGTCCGCACAACACTTTCGGCCGGCCCGCACCGGCAGAGCCAGTGTCGAAGAGTCGACTGCGTCGGCTTGCCACGCCCGCCTCTGCGCGGCGCCACTGAACAGACCGCACCGGCTCAGGAGCGATTACCGGAACCGATTGCGTTAGCTGGCGCGATAGCCTAAATTTATCGTTTGTCACCTGCAATCCGGCCACCTCGTGAACCTGCGCGACCTCCACTATCTCGTTGCCCTTGCCGATCACCGGCATTTCGGGCGCGCCGCGAAAGCCAGCTTCGTCAGCCAGCCGACCCTGTCCACCCAGATCAGGAAGCTGGAAGACGAACTCGGCGTCACGCTGGTCGAACGCAGTCCGCGCAAGGTGCTGCTGACCGAAGCCGGCCGGCAGATCGTCGCGCGCGCCCGTGAGGTACTGAACGAAGTCGAACAGATCAGGCGCATTGCACGACGGGACCGGGATCCTGAAGCCGGCACGCTCACGCTCGGCATATTCCCCACGCTGGGTCCATACCTGCTGCCGCACGTGCTGGGCACGATCCGCGAGCGTTTTCCACGCCTGGAGCTGCTGCTGGTCGAGGAGAAAACGCCCGAACTCGTGCAGCGTTTGCGCGAAGGCAAACTCGACGCCGCGATCCTCGCGCTGCCGGTGCACGACGACACCCTGCACGCGGAGTTCCTGTTCGAGGAACCCTTCCTGCTGGCCGCCCCCGAGGCGCATCCCCTGTCCGCGCGGCGCATGCTGAAACTCGCCGACCTCGAGGACCAGCACCTGCTGCTTCTGGAGGATGGGCACTGTCTGCGCGACCAGGCGCTGGAGGTATGCCGAATGTCCGGCGCCGGAGAAAAGCAGGGCTTCCGCGCAACCAGCCTGGAGACCCTGCGGCAGATGGTGGCGGCCAATGTCGGCGTGACCCTGCTGCCGGTGCTGGCGGTGCAACCACCCATCGCGCACACCGGCAACGTGCATCTGACGCCTTTCCGCGGCCACGCACCCAGCCGCCGCATCGCGATGTTCTGGCGCCGGAGCTCGGCCAGCCACGCATTCCTGCTGCGGCTTTGCGAAGTCTTCAAGCAGCTTCCGCGTGCATTGTTCGATCCCGCCACTCTGCCTGCGGGCACGCCGTCCATCGAGAAACCGACGCGCCGACGGCATGTTGCCGGCAAGACTCGTGCGAAAAGTCGACATCGGCCAGCAAAAGTCGATATCGCTTTTCCGGCTGCATGATAGTTTCAGGCTATCGAACTTATCATGTCAATCAATTGGTGCAGCCGACCGGCACCTGCTACGGTGCGAGTTCGTGCTGATGATGCAAGACCTGATGAGGAGTACAGACATGGCAAAGGCCACAGCTTCGGAAATCCGCAAACTCACTGAAGAATTCCATGGTTCGCGCAAGCTGGGTCCGCTCACCCCGCTGGTCGGCTACTGGGAAGGCGACGGTGGCACCGATGTTTCCTTCCACAACAAGGACGACGAAACGGCCGAAACCGGCTATTTCGAGAAAGCGTTCTTCAAGCCCATCCCCGTCCAGGAAAACGGCCAGCAGGTCCTGTGGGGCCTCAGCTACGGCATGACCGCCTGGCGACACGGCGAGGAAGCCATGGACCCGTTCCACGACGAAGTCGGCTACATCCTGTGGGACAAGGCCAACGGCCAGATCATGCGCACCGTCGTATTCGGTCGCGGCATCGCCCTTCTGGCGGGCAGCGACGCCAAGGAAGGCGACAAGGTATTGCGCTTTGGTTGCAAGCCCGGCGAGGCCTGCTACGGCATCCTGCAAAATCGCTATCTGCTCGAGCGCGCAGAACTCAGGTCTTTCACGAGCACGTTCACGTTCAACGATGACGACACCCTCACCTACGTGCAGACGCTGGTGCTGAAACTGGCCACGCTGGGCGGCAAGGAAATGGATCACACAGACACGAACACGCTGCATCGCGTCCGGCGCATTCACCCAAGCGAAGAAGGCAGCGCGGCAACATGAACCGGGGTGCATGGCGTCAGGACCATCAAAAAAGGCTGCCGTTTGGCAGCCCTTTTTGATCGGGATGCAGCGAACCTGCCGCGGCCACGCATCAGCGCGTCAGGACGCGTTTCGGCCGGATCGGCAGCTTGCCGCGCCAGTACTGCAGCAACACGAAGCCACCGACCGCGCCGCCGAGATGCGCAAAGTGCGCGACGCCCGATTCGTAGCCGCTGACGCCGAAGAACAGTTCCAGCAGGATGTAACCGAGCACGAACACCCAGGCGGGCATCGGGATCGGCAGGAAGATGAGGAACATCTTCATGCGCGGATACATCACGCCGAATGCGACCAGCAGCCCGAAGATCGCGCCCGACGCGCCAATGGTGGGGTAGAAGCCGTGGGTGAAGAATTGCGCGACCAGCAGGTGCGCGGCGGCGGCGGTCACCGCGCAGAAGAAATAATAGAACGTGTAGTGCTTGGCGCCCAACAGGTGTTCGATGGGACCACCGAACATCCACAGCGCGAACATGTTGAAGCCGATGTGCATCCAGCCACCGTGCAGGAATGCATAGGTGATGAGCTGCCAGAAATGGAAGCCAACCTCGATGGCTCCTCCCGCCGGCAGGGCTGCGAGTTGCGCCGGGCCGATCGGCCACAGCGCTCCGTAGGCGATCAGGAACGGATGCAACGAGGGCACCTGTTCCAGCAGGAAGATCACCACGTTGGCGATCAGCAGCGCGCGGGTGACGGGGGGCAGGTCGTACATTGAAGGGCGGGCAGCATTGTGAACACCAAGGGTAGCGGCGTACGCTGGCGCCGTCAGGTCCGCGAACCGCTTCGCAGCCGTTTGACGAACACCGCCTGACGCTTGTGCTCTGCGTACCCGTTGCGCAGGTAGAAACGATGCGCGCGCGCGCGGATCACGTTGGAACGGACGCGCATGCCGGCAAAGCCATGTTCCGCCGCCCAGGTCTCGACGGCCGCGAGCAAGGCCGCGCCGACGCCCGACCCGCGCGCTGCTTCGGCCACCACCAAGCCCGCCACTTCGACGAACGGCTCGGCGATCAGCAAGCGCCGGGCCTGTGCCTGCGCAAAGCCGCACGCGGCGCCGTGTGCGTCGATGGCCACCAGCACCAGGTCGCTGCCATGCGCCGCGATGTCATCCAGACGCCGCGCGATGGCCGCCGCATCGGCGGGGTAGCCGAGCTGACCGGACAACACCGCCAATGCGATCGCATCGTCAGTGGTCGCTGCACGAATCAGCATTGACGATGTACGGGGATGGCCTTTCGCTGCCTCGGCATCCCCCCGGCGCTTCGCGCCGACCCCCTTCCTGCGGAAGGGGGCGAGCTTTTCTTCCCCCTTTGCTTGCGAAGGGCGGAGCGCAGCGAACGCGCGCGCAACGCGAGAGGGGATGAAGCGTCGTTTCATGCAAGCCTTTCGGGCTCAGGTCAATCCGCGCCCACTGGCACTCGCATGCGCCGCGACCACGCTCGCCACCACTTGTGAAACCTTCTTGCCGGTCGGGATGTGCAGGAACTCGTTGGGACCGTGGGCATTGGAATGCGGGCCGAGCACACCCGTGATGAGGAATTGCGCCTCGGGGAATTTCTCGCCCAGCATACCCATGAACGGAATGCTGCCGCCTTCACCCATGTAGGCGGCCGGCGTACTGAATGCGTCCCGTGACGCCTGCGCCACGGCAGCGTTCAGCCAGTCGGACAGTTTCGGAGCGTTCCAGCCGTTGCCGCTCTCCCCGTGCTTGAACGCCACGCGCGCGCCATACGGCGGGTCGGCTTCCAGCAGGCGCGCAACGAACCCTCGCGCCTGTTCCGCATCGACCGTCGGCGGAAGCCGCAGGCTGAGTTTCAACGACGTGGACGGCCGCAGCACATTGCCTGCGCTCGAGATGGCCGGCAGGCCACCCGCGCCGGTAATGGCCAGCTGCGGACGCCAGGTCCGGTTGAGGATCAATTCCACCTTGTCGCCGGTGGCCGGACGCATGCCGTCCGT
>JBOHYV010000039.1:0-11210 GCA_050738135.1 Rhodanobacteraceae bacterium
TCGCCATTGTTCCCCAGTCATCCCCGCCAAAGGCGCATCGTCATGGATGCCGGCGTTGTGGATCAATGCATGGACGGGCCCCGCCTGCAACAAATCATCGAGCGCCGTGCCGGTCGCCGCCGCGTCGGTGAGATCGAACGTCGCGATTTCGGCAGCGCCGTGCGCATTGCGGATCTCGTTGGCGACGGCATCGGCGCGCTCGCGATGCGCATGCGCGTGCACGATCACACGCCAGCCCTCGCGCGCCAGCGCCCTGCAGATCGCTTCGCCGATGTCGCCGCTGCCGCCGGTGACCAGCGCCCGCTTTTCGTTCATGCCGCGAAGGCTCCGGACCCATTGCCGCCGCAGGCCATGGATGGCCGGTCGTCGGAGCCAAAACCGCGCCGTTGCATGCCGCCAAGCATCCGAGCCGATCGCGCGAGCAAGGCGCGCATGTCCGAGGCCATGGACGGCCGAGTTCGCGCCGGCGCGCGACCGGCGAGGAGCGAAGGGAAGTTTCGGCAACACGACGTTGCCGAAACCGGCATGCCCGGCGCAATGGTTTTGGCTACTTTTGCCGAAACAAAAGTAGCCCGCTCGCGGCAGCGAGCGGAACCCGGAATGCTTGTCTCAAGGCTTGGCATACGCGTTGCGCCTGCATCAATCAGATGTCCTGCAGCATAACCGCGGCGCGCCCGGTCGCGAGCACGTCGCCCCGATGCTCCACCCGAAACGCATATTGCAGGCTGCCGGCCATCGCAAGCAGGCATTCGACATGAACCTGCAAACTCCCAGGAAGATCATCGATGCGCCCGACCCGCAACGCCACATCGCGCAGCGCCACGAGCAAGCCCGGACCCGCCGAGCCACCCGCCTCGCGCTCGCGCAACGCACCGTGTACCGCCATCGCCTGAGCCGCGTATTCGCACAGGTTCACGGCGTGCAACATGCCATCCGCCCGCAACGGATTGTCCCCGCGTCGGTGCGAAGCGCTGCGCGCGTGCAGGCTCGTCGTGTTCCACGCGACCACTTCGTCCAGCAGACACATGCTGCCGGCATGCGGAATCAGGTGCTCCCAGTCGGCCTTAGGCAGCATCCGGACCCTCACCCGGCCCGGGTCCCGCTCTCCCGGAGGGAGAAGGGAGAACCTGATGCGGCGCCATCAATACCGACAGGGTGAAATGGAACGCGACGCCCAGCGCCACCGTCAGCCCGATCGCGCGCAACACCGGCACATCCGACAACGCCAGCACACCGAACACCAGCAGTGCGGATGCCACGCACACCAGCGTCGCGTGGAGGGTGCGCAGGTCCTCGCGCGGATCGCCGGTGCGGCGCTCGAAGAACAGCGCGTAGTGCAGACCGAGCCCGGCCGCCAGCGTCAGCGACACCAGGTGAAACAGCGACAGCGGGATTCCGGCCGCGCGCAACACCACCAGAACCCACAGCGTGGCCAGCGCCATCGGTCCGAGTACGTGCACTGCACGACGTGGACTGCGCAAGGCCAGCGTCACCGCCACACACAGCAGCAGCGCCGCGATACCGAGTGCAACCAGAATTCGATGCCTATACGCGATGACCAGCGATTCGGTGGATGCCTTGAGGTCGAGCAGATGCGCCGCACCGCGGGTGCTGCGCGACAGTTGCGCGAACGCCGCGGGATCGTTGACGCCGCTCAGGGTGCCCAGCCCCACCCAGCCACTGTCTTGCGGCACCAGCATGGATTCGAGTCTTGCGCCCAGTGGCGATCGCTCGAACCGTTTCGGCGTCAGCGGCGGCAGCTTTCGCGCGGCCTCGACGTCGGCAACGAACGGTGCGAATACGCCGCTACGGAACGGCAATCCCTGCATCGCCTGATGCAGGGCCGACTGCAATTGCGCGGTAGCCGGCAATTTCGCCTGGCGTGCACGCTGGGTGGCGACGCCGGGCAGGTAACGCGACGGCAATTCGAACCCGCCCAACGCGTGGTCGGCCACCAGGGTGCGCATCTGCGGTGCAATGCGTTCCGACAACGCCAGCACGCCTTCCGACGTGGGCGCGCGCAGCACCAGCAGGTAACGCACGTCCGGCGCACCCAGTGCGGCACGCAGGCGCGCATCGCGTTGCAGCTCGGCGTTCGGGACGGGCGTCAACGCCGACAAATTGTCCTGCCAGAATTTGCTGGGCGCGAACGCGACGACCAAGACGCCGACGGCTGCGGCCAGCCAGGGCAGCCAATACGGCCGCGGCAGGTGCGCCAGAAAATGCCAGGTCTTGCCAAGTCCCGGCGTTGCGGCCATGTCACGTTTCGTCGTGGGCACGATCCACGGCAGCAGCCAGCGCGTGCACAGTCCGGCCACGATCAGGCCGCCGATGGTGAATACAGCGAGTTGTTGCAGGCCCGCGACGCCCGATGCGAAGAACGCCAGATAGGCGATGCACACCGAAACGATCGCGGTCGCAAGCAAGGGCCACAACTCGCGTACGCACGTGGCTGTCGCCACACCGATACGGCGATGGCTGAACACACGCAGGGGATATTCCTGCGCCACGCCCAGCAACGTGAATCCGAATGCCACGGTGATGCCGTGGGCATGGCCGAAAATCAGTGCCAGCAGTGCAAACCCGATTACCGCGCCCGACAGCAGCGGCAGCGCTGTCACCAGCACCGGCACCACACTGCGGTACGCCAGCAACAGCATCAAGGCGAAACCGATGGTGGTGATCGTGGCGAAGCGCTCGGCCTCGCCACGGGTGCGGCGGCTGGCCTGGACCCCGAACCAGCCGGGGCCGCTGATGACCAGTTGGGCCTGCGCGGCAGCCGGCAGCGCGGTGAAATGTTTTTGCAGGGACGCGATGGCCGCGGCCTGCGCACCCGGGTCGAACCCGGCAGCGCGGGTCTCGGCGACCAGCAGGGCCTCGTTCCGATCCGAAAACCACACGCCATCCACCAGCTTCGGCGGATGCGATGGCGCCCAGCGCCGTGCAAGCTTCAGCGTTTCCAGCGTGGGATCGCTGCGCAGCCATGGTTCCAGCATCGACGCGGCGGGCGAACTCAGGTCCTCCACGCGCTGTTGCAACTGCGCGTGCAGATACGCCGCGTCGAAGCGGTGGGTATCGAGCGTGGGCGAAAGCAGATAACGATACGGCAGCAGACCCGCTGCGACCTGTGCAAGATCGCGACTACCGTTGGCGACGCGCACGAACGCGGGGTCGCGCGCCAGCGCCGTGTCCAACCCGCGCGACAGGTCGGCGAGCGTGGCTTGCGGTGCGCCGGAGATCGCCAACAGCAGCAGGCGTGAACCCGGCCCCTTGCCGATTTCGTCCAGCAGCAGTTTCTGGTCGGCGGTGCGTGCCGGCGGCACGAAATCACGCAGGTCCGAACTGATCTTGAGGTGCCGTGCGACGACCCATCCGACCGCGACGATCAGCGCCAGCCAGATCAGCCAGATCGCGACCCGTGCGGACACTCGCATCATTGTCCGCGGCAACGCTCCGCCAACGCGGACTCTTGCGGCGTGGTGCTGGACAGCCCCCGTTCCGCCATCTTGCCGACCAGCATGATGCTGCTGTCGCCATTGCTGTCGCGCAGGGTGATGCAACGCGCCTCGCGGCCACGGCCTTCGATGACGATCGAAACGAGTTTTCGCTTGAGCTGCGCGTCCCGCGGAAGCAGGGTCATTGCCCAGCTTGCGTCATCGCCTTGCGCCGACAGCGTGAACTCCTTCCGCAACATCGACGCATCGCCGCCCAGCATCGCGCGAAATCCGGCCAGCATCGCGCCCACCTGCGGTGCGCGCGCCAAGGACACCCGATGGATCCTGCCGCTGCCGCGCCGCACCGACAACTCGCCGTCGCCGATCGTTGCGGTTTCCTTGAACGGCTTGTCGATGTCGCGTTCCATCCGGTCGCCGCCAAACCAGTGCAACGTGCCCGAGACAACAAGCGGGCGATCCAGCACGTCGCGGTAACTCACCTGCACGAACGGCGTCGCGGCCGGCGGGGTCCTGGCCATCCCGGCCAGCAGGGACTCGACGAATCCGGGCGTCGCCGCGAACGCCGCCGTCGCGGTGGCCAGCGCCAATGCAGCCACGACGCTACGAGGCGCGCGCCCGCTGCAGATCCTCGCGAACATCCTGTTGCGCATCGACCACCGTTTGCCGCTGCCAGAAGTCATAGAAGTTGAACCAGTTGAGGGGAGCTTTGCGCAGATGGAATTCCAGGCGCTCGGCGTAGTGACGAATGCAACTGTCGAGTGCGGGGTTGCGATCGACACGCGGCAGTTCCACCCGCTCCGTCAGCGTTTCGAAAACCAGATCGTAGCGGTTGCCGCCGCGGTACATGCCGAGGCACAGCACCACCGGCACTTTCAGCAACGATGCAATCAGCCACGGCGCTGTCGGGAAAGGCGCATCGGCGCCCAGGAACCGTGCCCCGCGCATCGACTCGTGCGGACGACCTCGATCACCCAGCAGCGTGATCATCGCGCCATCGTGCGCCGCGTCGGAAAGCTCCAGCGCAATATCCATGCCGCCTCGCGCCGTGTCGATCACGCTGCCTGAGAGTTCCGGCGCCAGCGCTTCCAGCACGGCAGTGAGCACAGGCGTCTTGCTTTTGTCCATCACCAGTTTGAGCTTGCACCTGGACTTGTCCGCGGCCAGCACACGCAATATCTCGAAACTGCCGACGTGCGCGCCCAGCAACAGCACGCCACGCCCCTGGTCGAGGTGACGGCACAGCTCATCCACGCCACGCAGGTCGACACGAAAGCCACCGGTGCCACGCGCCAGCAGGAACACGCGATCGAGGGTAACGGCTGCGAATGCATGGATCAGGCGCATCACTTGCCACGGGCTGCCGGGCTTCCCGTCGAGGTGCAGAAAGTAGTCGCGTGCAGCGCGGCGTTCCGGGCCACGCCGGAAATAGAAGTACAGCGTGATCGGATACAGCAGCAGACGCGTGCAGACGCGACCGAGGTGCAGGCCGATCGAGCTGACAAGCCGGATCGCGAACCGGCTGCCGGCTTCGGGGCGATCGAGCCAGTGCTCGCGCAGCTTCCGGCTCTCGGGCTCGAGGGCGGAATCCGCGCGGTTCATCGTTCGGGCCGCCCGATCCCGGCTGGCCCGAAGCTGCCGCGCGCCAGCACCGCGCCATCCGCGCGCGCCACCGTGAAACACGTGCGTGCGCCATTTGCGCGCAGCTCGATCACGGCATCTTCGCCCGGCAACAACGGCTGCACGAATTTCGCGTCGAGTTTTTCCACACCAAGATGGCGCCACATCCGCATCGCCGCGGCCACGCGCTCCAGCACTACCACACCGGGCACCACGGGGTGGCCGGGGAAATGGCCAGCCATAGCGGGGTGTCCCGGCTCGATCCGGAGGGCGGTACGGAAAGTGCCGTCCGGATCGTTCACGCCCCACCATCCCGGTCATGCACCAGGGCCGGCCAGCACCGCACCATCTGCGTCACGAAGCGCCGCGCGGACAGGTGCGGGATGTGACGCAGGTGCCAGCGACGAAACAGGTACTCGCCCACGAATCCGGCCAGCAACACGATCCAGCAACCGGCCTCGGGATACCAGGCCAGAAACGAACCCGGCAGCGCGACCGGGCTGGTCGCGCCGAACGTCGCCAGCCAGCCGCCCGGCACGGCGAACACCGCAATCAGCAGCGACAGCAAGGCCAACAGTCCGAGCAGGCAGGCCCAGAACACGGTGACGCCACGCGTATAGGCGCGCACGCCCGACGCCTCCAGGCGCGCCTCGCCTTCGATCAAACGCACGCAACGCGTCACCAGCGGCTCCACCCCGCGCTTCAGTGTGCGCGCGAACAGCCACGCCGCCGCAGTCACAAACACCACCGGCAGCGCCATCAATGCAAGCTCGGAATGCCCCGCCAAGGCCGGCGCCAGCAGCAACACCGCCAAGACCAGCCATACCGCCAGCGCCGCAAAGCTGCGCCGCCGCCACGTAGATGGCAACCAGGCCAGCAACAACAACACCGCCGCAGCCAGACTCAACGCATGGCGATGCAACAATCCGCCCGCCAGCGCCAGGACGGCGCCAGCCAGCAATGCCCACGGCATCCACGACGTGCGCGGCGCGAGGGCGGTCTGGCGATGGGCGGCAGGCGTGGGCACGATGACAGCTGCGAGGGTGAGTGGCGATGGAGTCTATATGATAGGAGCTTGACCGGATGGACCTGAACCAGGGGCCTGTCAACGCCATGCCACGTGGCCGCGCCCCCGGATCAAGTCCGGGGCAGGCTTGGCTGTTTGCCCGCAGGACAAGGAAGAGTGAGGAAGATGCATGTCGATACATCAACGAGCGATGACACAGCCATGCGGGCAAACAGCCCCAGCCCGAAGGGTTGCTCCGCAGCAGCCGCCATACAGCGGTGCGCGCCTCGACCATGGAACCACCATGGCACTGCGGCACGCGCCTTGTCTGGCAGCCACTGCGGAAGCAACGCGGCTCACTTGGCATGGCGTTGACAGGCCCTGAGGCAGTGGATGGCGGAGGAACCGGATTCGATTGCGACGTGCTGGTGGTCGGCGGCGGGCCGGGCGGTTCGACCATCGCCACCTTGCTGGCACGGCGCGGTTGGCGGGTCACGCTGCTGGAAAAGCGCCGGCATCCGCGTTTCCACATCGGCGAATCGTTGCTGCCCGCCAACATGCCGCTGTTCGAGGAAATCGGCGCGCTGGAAAAGCTGCGGGCGCTGGGCCGCCTGAAACTCGGTGCGAATTTCCCCCGCGAGGACGGCAGCTATTACACCTTCCGTTTCGGTCGCGCGCTGGGCGACACCCTGCCCTATGCCTTCCACGTACTGCGCCAGGAGATGGACCAGATGCTGTTCGAGCACGCCCGTGAGAACGGCGTGGATGCGCGCGAGCAGGTCAAGGTCGAAAGCGTGGAACTCGACGCCTCCGGCGCATGTGCACACCTGGTTGCGGACGGCGCCCAATCCACGCTGCGCGCCCGCTATCTGGTGGACGCTTCCGGCCGCGACACGCTGCTCGGCAAGCAACTGAAGCTCGTCCGGCGCAACCGCAAACACCAGAGCGCGGCGATGTTCGCCCATTACAAGGGCGTCTCCCACAATTCCGACGATCCCGGCGGCAACATCATCAGCGTCAACCGCTTCGCGCACGGCTGGACCTGGTTCATCCCGATGCCGGGCGATACCACCAGTATCGGTTGCGTATGCAAGCCGGGTTATCTCAAGACCCGGCAGGGCGCCAGCAACGAAGACTTCATGGCCCGGACCCTTGCGAGCGTGCCGGGCGCCGACCGCCGCATGACCCACGCCGAACGCATCTCGCCGGTGCGCTTTACCGGGAACTACTCATACGCCTGCACGCGCATGGCCGGACCACACTGGATTCTGGTCGGCGACGCATGGGCCTTTCTCGATCCGGTGTTTTCCTCGGGCGTGCTCCTGTCGATGTACTCGGCCCGGCAAGCCAGCGACGTGGTGGACGCAAGTTTGCGCGACCCCACGCGCGAATCGAACCTGCAACGGCGCTATGCGCATCGCCTGCAACGGGGCTACGCGCGATTTGCCTGGTTCGTGTACCGCTTCAACTCGCCGGTGCTGAAGGCGCTGTTCGCCCATCCGCAAAACCGGATGCAGGTGGAACAGGGCGTGATCTCGATGCTGGCGGGCGATGTGTTCGACGACCGTCGGGTGCTTTCCCGGCTGCGCATCTTCAAGGCCATCTACGCGTTCACGTCACTGACGAGCGTGCGTGGATGGGCGGCCGAGTTGATCGACCGCCACCGCCAGAACCGGATGCGCGTCGCGGAACAGGACACGGAGTAGGAAATGATTCCGGCGTGAACGAGCCCGTCGAAGTTCGCCTGGCCACGCCGGCGGGCACCCTCACCGCGCTGCAATGGGGCGAGCCCGGGGCCCCGCCCTTGCTCGCGCTGCACGGCTGGCTCGACAACGCCGCGAGCTTTGCACGGATCGGGCCGCTGCTGGCTGCGCAACGACGCGTGATCGCGCTCGATCTTCCCGGCCACGGCCACTCCGCGCATCTACCGGAACGCGCGCGTCGCTACCACGTGGTCGATCAGGTGGACTGCGTAGGGGACGCCGCCGACGCGCTGGAGCTTGGGCGCTTCGACCTGCTCGGACATTCGCTCGGCGCCGGCATCGCATCGCTCGTTGCCTCCGCCACGCCTGCGCGCATAGGCAAACTGGTGCTGATCGAAGGGCTCGGCCCGCTTGCGGACGACGGCTCGCAAACCCTGTCACGTTGGCGCGAGGCGCATGCGCAACATGGCATCACGCGTCGCGCACCGCGCGTATTCGCATCCATCGACGAAGCCGTTGCCGCACGTGTCGCCGCGGGCGGACTCGACGCCAACGAAGCACGTCCCCTCGTCGCACGGAACCTGCGGGCGACCGGCGGTGGGTTCGCGTGGCGCAGCGACGCGCGGCTGCGCCTGCCGACGCCGCTGCGCATCGAGGAAATGCAGTTGCACCGGCTGCTAGCGGGCATCCGGGCCCCGACCCTGTTGCTGCTTGCCGATCCCGCCACCAGCTACCTGCCCACCGCGTTGATGAACGCGCGTGCGTCATGCGTGGCCGGTATCCGCGTTGAACGCATCGAGGGTCCGCACCACCTGCACATTCGGCATCCCCACGCGGTCAGCGAGCGCATCGCGGGCTTTCTGTGACGCCGCCGACACCGATGCGGGCCTGCCGCCGAACGCCGCCGCTCGTACCTGCTCCGATCGACCCACCTCAAGCCGGCGGTTTCATGGTCGAGGCGTCAGCACCTTGCCGGGATTCATGATGCCCTTCGGATCCATCACTGCCTTGATCCGTTGCATCAGGTCCATTTCGACGGAGTCCTTGTAGCGCGGCAGCACGTCGCGTTTGAGCTGGCCGATGCCGTGCTCGGCACTGATCGAACCGCCGACCGCATGCACGCGGTCATGCACCAGCGCGTACACGTCATCCTGACGTGCCAGCAGCCCGGCTTCGGTCCAGTCTGCACCGCGCGTCACGTTGTAGTGCAGGTTGCCGTCGCCCAGATGCCCGAAGATCACGTGCCGGATGCCGGGAAATGCCGCCTGCAGCGCCACATTGGTGTCGCGCACGAAGGCCGCCATCCGCGACACCGGAATCGACACGTCGTGTTTGATGCTCCTGCCGGTTTCCTTCTCGGCCATCGGAATGCTTTCGCGCAGCTGCCACAGCACGAGGCTTTGCGCGATCGAGCCGGCGATCACGGCATCCTGTACCAGGCCGGCTTCGATGGTTTCGCCGACCACGACCTCGAAGCGCGCGCGCGCGTGGCTTTCCGACTCGCTGTCGGACACCTCCAGCAACACGTACCACGGCAGCTCGGCCGAGGCGCCATCGAACGGCAGGCGCTGCTGCGGAAAGCAGCGCACGACAGCCTTGAGGCAGTCGCCATCCATCAACTCGAATCCGGTCAGCGACGCGCCAAGCCCCGCGCGGGCGCGCCCCAACACGGCCACCGCGGCGTCGATCGATTCGAGCGCCAGCAGCGCCGCGCAGCGTGCCGCCGGCAGCGGATACAGCTTCAGCGTGGCCGCGGTGATCACGCCCAGCGTGCCTTCGCTGCCGATGAAAAGATCGCGCAGATCGTAGCCGGTGTTGTCCTTGCGCAAGCCGCGCAAGCCGTGCCAGACATCGCCTTGCGCGGTGACGACTTCCAGCCCCAGCGCCAGTTCGCGCGTGTTGCCGTAACGCAACACCTGGGTACCGCCGGCGTTGGTCGCGAGATTGCCCCCAATCGTGCAACTGCCTTCGGCGGCGAGGCTCAGGGGAAACAGGCGGCCCGCGTCGCGTGCGGCCCGTTGTACGGATTGCAACACGCAGCCGGCTTCGACTTCCATGGTGTCGTTGTCGGTGTCGATGCCGCGGATGCGGTGCAGGCGCTGCAGCGACACGATCACCGCGCGGCCGCTGTCATCCGGCGTGGCGCCGCCGCACAAGCCGGTGTTGCCGCCCTGCGGAACGACGGGAATGCCGGCCGCGGCACACAGGCGCACCACCGCAGCGACCTCGTCGGTCGAGCCCGGCCGCACCACCGCCAGCGCCCGCCCGCGATAACGTTCGCGCCAGTCGACGACCCAGGGCTGGGTGTCGGCGCCGGTCAGTACCTGCGCGGCACCGACGGCCGCGCGCAATGCATCCAGATGATCCATGGACCCGACGAACCTGTAACGCTGCACAAGAAAGCGGTCAGTGTAAACCGGCCCATGCCGGCCCGTGAAATCGTCACCCGGTCACTCACACCTGCAGCGGCGCCGTGGCGCGGAGGCTCGGACGATCGGAGATTGTTTCGAACCAGCGGACCAGCTTCGGACAACGTTGCCGCCATTCTGTCTGCAAGCGGCTGTCGACCAGCCCGATGGCGCTCGCCAGCGCCACCGACGCGTAATCGACATGGACCGACCCAGCCTCCCAATGCTGCTCGAAATGCGCGAGACAGCGGCGGGCACGCTCGTGCTCCAGCCGCAGGATGCCCGGTGATTGTTCCGACCGATCGCGCCTCGCTTCGCGGACCCAGACCGCGACGCCATCCAGGAAACCCGACACCAGCCCTTCGCGGCAGCGGCCGTCGAGGTCCGTCACCGGCGCGGTGAACCGGGTGCCGGCGATCGAAGCAAAATGCTCGCAGATGAGTCGGCATTCGCCCAGCACCCGGCCGTCGTCCAGCTGCAACGAAGGCACCTTGCCGGCCGGGTTGTATTCCAGCAGCAGGTCCGCTGCATCGCGCACGGCGACCAACAGGAATTCGACCTTGATGGCGAGTTCCAGCGCACAGGTTCGTGCCACGCGCGCATAAGGCGAATTCGCGGTGTACAACAGGTCCACTGCGCACTCTCCCGCTGTCCGTGCCCTGACGGTCTGACGCACCGGCTGCGCCGGCGTGGCCGCCGGCTACATCCGGGTAACGGTGATGTCGCCACCGCCGCTGCGCAGCGTTCCCTTGCCCGCGACGTTGCCGATGTCGCAGGAAAAATGATCGGAACTGCTGCTTACGTTGCGCAGGTCCGGCAGGTGCACGCTGATTCCGCCGCCACTGGAGCCGGCATCCATGTGCATGGACAAATGATTGGTCCGCAACACGATGTCACCGCCGCCGCTTTCCGCATCCAGTGAGGTCAGCGCCGCCAGATCGCCGGTCACGTGCAAGTCCCCGCCACCGGTGCCCGCTCGCAACGAGGTCAACGCGGCTAGGTTGCCGGACAAGGTCAACTC
>JBOHYV010000040.1:0-11197 GCA_050738135.1 Rhodanobacteraceae bacterium
CTTCACCGCAGTCACGAAGCCGTCCGGACGCACATATTGCTTGAACACCCGCTGGACACTGGCAGCCGTCATGGCCATGTATTTCTTCGCCGCGATCGCGTCGGCATCCAGTGGCTTGCCTTGCGCAGACAGCGTCAGGAAGCTCCCTGCAATCGAATCGAAGCTCGATTGCCCCAATGCCAGCATCCGCAGCATCTTGCCCTTCGCCGCGTGCAGTTCTGCGGCGGTCACCGGGGTGTCTTGCATTTGCTTGATGTCGCGGATCACCAGCGTACGCGCCTGCCCGACCTTGCCAGGGTCGCAGCCGTAAGCGACACTGAAACGCCCGCGGTGCTTCTGCAGGCCGAGTGTGCTGGAAACCCCATATACCAGCCCGCCCTTGAGGCGCAGGTCATGCATCAAGCGCGATCCGAATCCGCCGCCCAGAATCTGGTTGGCCAACGACATCGCGTAGCGGTCCGGGCTGTTTTCCGTCATCTGCACGGTCTGGGCCAGCGTCACCGAATCCTGCACCGCCGAGGAATCCGGGGTATGGAATTCGCCGGCCTCGTTGTCGGGCACGGCCGGATAGTGGATGGCCGGCTTAGGCGCAGCCGGCTTCTTCCAGCTGCCGAAGGTCGCCTCGACCGCCTTGCGGGCTTCGGCAGGCTTGACGTCGCCGATGACGACCAGGGTGGTCATGTCGGGCCGGAACGTCTGTGCGTGGTACTGCTGCACATCCGCCAGCGTCAGGCCAGCCACAGATTGCGGCGTGGCGTGGCGCAGGTCCGGGTCGCCTTTCGGGTACAAGGCGCCGTCGAGATGAATGGTGTTCAGGAATGCAGGCGACTGGATCAACCCGGCCACGGCGCCCTGCAGGTTGTGCTGCATGATGGCGAATCCCCGCGGCGGCATCGAGGGGTGCAATTCGTTCGCGGCCAGAAGTTGCATGCCCTTGGCAAAGTTCGCCGCGGGCACCGCCAACGAGAAACTCGACCCGGCGGTTTCGCGCGCACTGATCGCGTCCAGCGCGGCCTGGAACTGAAGACGATTCGTGCCGGTCGGCCCGAACACAAACATCTTGTCCAACACGTCCGCCACGCCTTCCTGGCCCTTCGGCGTTTGCAAATCCGGGTTGGTCTGAACTTCACCGTACACTTCCACCGTCTTGCTGACCGATTCCGGTTGCACGATCACGCGCACGCCGTTGGCCAGCGTGAATGAAACCGGATGGGTCTTGAGTCGGGGCAACTCCAACTTGGCGAAATCGGCCTTGGCCCACGGCGGCAGCGTCACCGCGCCGCTGGGCTTGCCGCCGAAACTCTCGGCGCCGCCGAAACCCTTGCTGGCCGAAGACTTGCCCGACGAGGTCGGCGTCAGGATCGCGGTGAGTGCGTGCGCCGGATCGAAAACGTGCCTGGCCAGCGCATTGACTTCCGCCGGGGTGACCTTGGCAATCGCGTCCCGCAGTTCGCCCGGGGAACCCAGGCCGTCCTTCGCCAGCGCCGCCGACCAGATGCCCGCCAGACCCGACACCGAATTGCGCTGGAATTCGAAGCTCGCGATGATCTTCTGCTTCGCGGCTTGTACCAACGCCGCGGGCACGCCCTTGGCGGCCGCATCGGACATGATCGCTTGCAGGTTCTTCAAGACTTTCTGGGCGTCTCCGCCACGTGGATACGCGGCTTCCGCATAGCCGATGCCCGCGTGCTGCATGAAGCGGCCGCCGAAAGTGCCCAGCAGTGCCTTGCCGGTCAGCGCCATGGCATACAGCTGGCCACGCTTCGAAGCCAATGCGTTGGCGAGCACGATCGCCGCCGGATAATCCTTGTCCTGGACGCCCGGCATGCGCCACGCTTTGACGACGATGCCGACCGGGTAATCCGTGGGCAACGTGATGGTTTTGGCCTGCACCGGCAGGAAGCGAAACGCGGGCCTTGCAGGCAGCGTCTTGTGGGAAATGGCGCCGAACAGACCCTTGACCTGTTTGAGTGTCGAGGCCGGATCGACGTCACCCGCGATCACCAGCACCGCGTTGTTGGGCGCGTACCAGGCATTGTGGAACTTCTTCAGTTCGGCGGCGGTGGTCTTGTCGAACGACGTGCGCGTGCCGAGGCCAGTCCACGCATAAGGCGTACCCGCGAACATGTGCGCCAGCAACTGTTTCTGCATCTTGAACGCCGGGCTGGAATTGTCGCGGGATACTTCCTGCTCGATTGCGCCGCGCTCCTTCTTCCAGCCAGCCTCGCCCATGTCCACCCCGCGCATCCGCGAAGCGGCGACATGCAACGCGACGTCCAGATCCTGCGACGGCACCGTGAAGTAGTACTGGGTGACGGCGTGCTGGGTGTCCGCGTCGAAGTGACCGCCCATGTTCGAGGCAATCGCCAGCAACTGATCCTTGCTGAGGCCCGGTCCACCGCGAAACATCATGTGCTCCACCGCGTGCGCGCTGCCCGGAAAGCCCTTCGGCGTTTCATCGGCACCGACGAGATAATTCATCTCCGTCGTCACCACCGGCGCCAGCGTGTCGCGCACGATCACTACCCGCAGACCATTGTCCAGCGTCGCACGGGTGACGTTGGCGTCTTGCGTTGCCGCCAACGCGCTACCCGCAACTAAAGCCAGCGATAGCGCGCCAGCTACCTCGATCCATCTTTTCATCTTCATCGAAGCCTCCACTCAGTCATTGTGAGTACGGCGAGCGATCCATCGGCAACCGTCGCCCATGTATAAAATGACCTCTATCCGACGGTTTTTGCCCCCTTCCAAGCCGCACGTCAAGGTTAACTAACCTTTGCGAGTGAGTCGGTGCGATTTACCCCAAACAAATACTTGTTCTACGCTTTTATCCACCAGCATTGGCGAGGCAACGCTGGAAACGGCAACGGTTGTTCCAAGGCCACTTGCACGCAAATTGCGTGCAATTTCTTCAGCCACATCATTTGTAACTCCTGCGATGACCGTGACATGCTTTGATGCATGCATGTAAAGAAAAATGTCGTTTGCCTTTTTTAATGATAGCCCTCCAATGGTTCGTAACGCCTTGACCACGCTGGTTTTGTCTTGGAAAGGACCATCGAGATCGACTTGATACAGTTTCATCTGCCTGCCTCCTTCATGAATGTAAAACCTGTGTTTTAACGCTCTGAAGGAACGGCCAGTGACCGTCCCTTCAGAGCGATGCAAATTACCGTGACAGGCCGTTACCAATCGCAGCACCGCCCCCCGCGGCTGCCGCGAGACCGAAGCCGGCGGTGGCAAGTTCGCCTGCCGTAGCAGCGCCCGCCAAGCCGATAGGCACCAACGCTAGGCCACCCGTACCAACCACTGCAATCCCCAAGCCAATCATCGCAATGCCGACACCGATCTCGGCCCAGCTGATCTTAAGACCACCCGACACAGAATAAACGTCACGTTCAGTCAAAGTACGCATACCAGTCTCCTAGCTTGTCGAGAATACAAAGCCGTCCCGGCTTCGGCTATCCCGCCATCTCCACTTCGCGTGGATGGGTGGACGGAATGGTTTGCACCGCGGCGTCGGCGACCAGCAGCGCGCGTTGCGCGCAGGCGATGGTTTCGGGGCGGTGGGCGATCACGATCCTCGTGATCGGCATGCGATTGACGGCGGCGTTGATCTGCCGCTCCAGTTCGATATCGAGATGGCTGGTGGCTTCGTCCAGTACCAGCAGCGATGGTTTGCGGTGGAGCGCCCGCGCCAGAAGCACGCGCTGCTTCTGGCCGCCTGACAAGGCCGAGCCCATGTCGCCGACCAGGCTCTGGTAGCCCATCGGCATGCGGGTGATGTCGTCATGGATCGCGGCCAGCCGCGCGGCCGCTTCGATGCGCAGCGGATTCGACTCGGGATCGAAGCAGGCGATGTTGTCGGCGATGGAGCCGGCGAACAACTGGTCGTCCTGCATCACTGCACCGACCTGGTTGCGGTAACGACCGAGCCCCAGCCTACGGATATCGATGCCGCCGTACCGGATTTCACCCTCTTCCGGTTGCAGCAGGCCCAGGATGAGCTTGGCCAGCGTGGTCTTGCCGCAGCCGGATGGCCCGACCAGCGCCAATGACTCGCCGGCCTTCACCGTCAGCGAGCAGTTCTTGAGAATCCACGGCTCACCTTCGGCGTAGCGGAAGCTGACGTTGCGCGCCTCGGTTTCCGCTTCCGGCAACGGCGCATCCCACGCCGATTCGACGTCGCGCTCCGGCGGGCTGAGGGCGATGTCGGCCACGCGCTCGGCGTGCAAGCGCAGCATCCGGAACTGGATGCCCTTGTCGATCAGCCCCGCCGCGCGGGTCACGAACTGGTCCGCATAAGCCGCGAAAGCGACCAGCATGCCGGCGGTGAAGGTACCACCCAGCACCAGCAACGCAGCCAGCCAGATCAAAACCACTTTCTCGATCCCGAAGATCAACTGGTTGCCACTGGTGAACGCGATATTGAGCCGCTGCATCGCGATGTTGCGGTTGACGGTCTCGACCACCGCATTGGCGTAGCGCGCGGTGCGCGGCTGTTGCTGGTTGTGCAGCTTCAAGGTCTGCGCGCCGCGGATGGCTTCCAGCAACTCCGTCTGTTGGCGCGCCGCATACACGATCTGGTCTTCCTGCGCGCGTCTGAGCGGCCGGAAGGTGAACCAGCGCAAGACGGCGTACAACGCGAACGCCGCCGCCACGATCAGGGTCAGCTCCATGCTGTAAAGCGCCAGCACCACCAGCGTGAGGCTGGCCATGATGCCGTCGAGGATCGCCGCGACGAATCCGGTGGTAAGGGTTTGCTGGATGGTCTGCATCGACCCGAAGCGCGAGACCACATCACCCACATGGCGCTTTTCGTACCAGTCCAGCGGCAGCTTCAGTAGGTGCGAGAACACGTTGGTGATCCACTGCACGTTCAACGTCGCGCCCAGCCACGTGATCGTCCACGCGCGCACGGCCGAAACGACGGCCTGAAACACGGCGATCAGCAGGAAGCCGATCCCCAGCAGCATCAACAGGCTTTTGTCGGCCGAGACCAGTACCTGGTCCAGCACCCACTGCAGGTAGAACGGCCCGACCAGCGCGAACACTTCCAGGGCCAGCGCCAGCACGAAAATCTGCACCAGCGCGCCGGACAAGCCTTTGACCCTGCCGGTGAGCGCACGCAAGGAGATGGACTCGCGTGCCCTGACCGGTTTGAAATCGGTCCCAGGCGTGCACTCCAGCGCCACGCCGGTGAAGTGTCCGGAAATTTCTTGGCTGGAGAGTTTCAGCACGCCACGTGCCGGATCGTGGATGACGGCGCCGCGTGAAGTCGCACGCTTCAGCACCACGAAGTGGTTCAAGTCCCAGTGCAGGAGACAGGGCGTCTTGAGCTCCGGCAACTCCTCGATTTCCAGTCGCAGCGGACGTGTCTCGAAGCCAAGCTTGGCCGCCATCTCCATCACGCGCGCAAGGTTGGCGCCCTTCAGCGACGTCGAATGACGACGGCGCAGCGACGGCAGGTCCACGTCGTGGCCGTGATGGCGCGCGATCATGGCCAGCGAGGCGAGGCCACATTCGGCCGCCTCGGTTTGCAGGATCACCGGGAGTCTGTGCCTCCAGCCCCACTGCAAGCCATTGAGGAAACCACTGCCCATGTTTGCGCCCGTGCTCATCCGTGCTGCGCCCCGCCGGCAGCAATCTGCTGGCGCAATCCGTACAAGGGCTCGAACACCCACTGCCACAACGTGCGGCGATCCAGCATCAGGTCGGCATTCAACGCCATGCCGGGCCGGAGAGGCTCAGCCTTGTCATAGGCATGGATGGTCTGGCGATCCAGCGCGACCAGCACCCGATACAAGGGCACGGTGACGCTCTGTCCCACCAGTGATGCGACTTCGGCGTGGCTGAGGGCGCTGCGCGAAACCTGCACGACCCTGCCGTATTGCTGGCCGAACTTCTGATATGGATACGACTGATAACGCAACACCACGGGCGTGCCCGCATGCACGAAGCCGATCGCGCTGCTGGGCACCAGCAACTGCGCTTCGAGCTTCGAACCCTGCGGCAGGATCGACAGCACGGGTTGGCCCGAGCTCACGTTCTGGCCCGCCTTCACCAGCAACGTTGCAACAGTGCCCGCGCCTGGCGCCCGCAGCACGGTGCCGCGGGCGGCCTCGTTTTCCGCCAGCTGCCCATTGAGCTGCGCCAATTGACCGCGCAACTGGTTGGCCTTGGCCGCCGCAGCCAGCGGCAGTTGCGCCAGCTGGGACTGCAGGCTGTTCAATTGGCCCCGGGTGTCGAGGCGTTGCCGGCCCAGGGCTTTCAGCTGCGATTGCTGCGCCAGGGCGTTCGCCTGATATTGGTCGAACTCGACGGTGGAAATGATGCCCCGGTCGCGCAGCGGCGCGGCTTTTTGCACGAGGTGCGCGTCCGTCCGGGCTTGTTGGCGCTGCAGCGCCAGCTGGCCATCGATCTGGCGCACCTGGGCTTCAAGCATGCGTATGCGATCACGCAAGCTTTGGGCTTGTTCGTCGGATTGCGGCTTGAGGCCCGCCAGCGTGGTGCGGACTTGCGCTTCCTGGGCACGCAGTTGCGCGCTGACCACGGCGTGGGTATCGCCCATACTGGCGCTGACCAGATTCGCCGAAACTTCGAGCAGCGGCTGGCCGGCCTTGACCTGCTCGCCCTCGTGCACCAGCGCGTGGGTGACGATGCCGGTGGTTTTGGTCGAGAGCGTGAGTACGCCCGCGCCGGGCTCAAGTTGCCCTGTTACCTCGGCGCGCCGCGTGTAGTGCCCGAAGACCAGGAACAGCACGATCGCGGCGCCCAGCGCCGCCGCCAGCAGAGCCCACCAGACGAACGAAAGTGGCGTCGCGAGGTTGATCGCGCCCAGCCAGTGGCCGCGTTGCGCCTGCAAAACCTCCTTGCGAAACAAATTCCCCATCCCCTGTCCCCCGTCCTCCGTCCGTTCCTTCAGGGCCGCTCAAGCGTTCCCTTTCACCACGCACAATCGACGAAGCCTAGGCACCGTACGGCACGGAGAGGATTGGAGACAATCAGGAAAAGCTGTGAATAGCTGTAGGGATATTCCTACCCGGCGGGTCGCATGCGCCGCGCCAAAACGCGCTGTACAGGATCGCCCGGGACACAACGGCGGCAAGCCAAAGCAGGTCAGCCAGGCAACGCCGAACGCCTTTGTTCAGGCCTCGCGCGGCGTCGCGGCCAACTCTTGATACAGCTTCAATACGCTGGCCTGCATGTCGGCCAGACGATAGCGTTGCAACGGCGGGATCGGCGGTGCGCGTCCCAGAAGCTCCGCTGCGCGGTCAGTCAGTTTGGTGAGGTCGCCGACCGGCACGCGCCCGGCCGGATACAACTCGGCCAGCAGTTCGCCGACGCCGCCGTGTGCGTAGCCCAACACCGGACGGCACAGCGACAAGGCTTCGATCACGGTGCGGCCGAAGCTTTCCGCCTTGTTGGAAAGCTGCAGCACCAGGTCCGACACCGCGTACACGTCGCGCACGTCGCTGCGCGGCGGCGAAAACGCCACGATGTCGGCGGCGCCACGCGCACGCGCCATCGCCTGCAATTCGCGAAGGTAGGCCTCGCGCCCCGCCTCGACCACGCCCAGCAACAGCAGTCGCGCATCCACGCCACGCTCGCGCAGGCCGGCAATCAACGCGATCGCGTCGGCGTGGCCCTTCAGGCGGGTACCCCGCCCGGGCAAGGTCAGCAGCGGTGCACCGGCAAGCTGCGGGAATTCGGCGAAGAACCGCTCGC
Organism: Rhodanobacteraceae bacterium; assembly: GCA_050738135.1. GTDB lineage: Bacteria > Pseudomonadota > Gammaproteobacteria > Xanthomonadales > Rhodanobacteraceae > 66-474. The sequence continues at coordinate 7,729 of JBOHYV010000040.1, forward strand.
GCCAGCTGTCATCGGGGCGGTACCCATACGGGAACGCGTCGGGATCGATGCCGCGCGGAATCACGGTGAGCTTGGTGGCATTGATATTGGGATAGTTGCTCAGCACGAAGTCATGCACCGTCTGCGAAACCGCGATCACGCGATCACCGCGCGCCATGATGCCGCTCCACCTGCCGGGCGAGTTCAAGCCGTGCACGGTGGTGACGAAGTGCGGCCGCGGGTGCATGCCGCGCAGGGCGAACCACGCCAGCCATGCCGGCACCCGCGAGCGGGCGTGCACGATATCGGGATCAAGTCCAGTCAGGGCGCGGCGCAAAGTGCCGATTTTCGTCAGGCTGCGCAACGATTTGGTTCCGACCTCGAGGGTGACGTGCTCGCCGCCCTCGCGTTCCAACCGGTCAACCAGTCGACCGCCGGCGGAGATCACCACCGAACGATGACCGCCTGCGACAAGGCCGCGCGAAACTTCGAGCGTGGAACGCTCGGCGCCGCCATTTTCCAGCGACGGCAACAGCTGGACGACGGTCATGGGACGCAGGGCGGAATCGGGCTCGGACACGTTTCCCTGCAGGGCGGCGGCGATCGACATGCAGAAAGGGAATGCAAGAAATGCGCCCACGCTTGCGCGGGGCGGCGGCGCCGATCGAAAAACCGGTTCGCCATGCCCCGGACACCCGGCCCGTCGGGGGCGGCCGAATGCCTCCGGATCAAATTCGGGGACTGTGCGGCCACCCGCAGGGGCAAGCCACCCGCGACGAGCAGCGCAGCAGGTTATCCGGGAACGTCGGCGTGTTTCAGGACGTACTCGGCGCCGCAATACGGACACACGGTCGTGCCGCCGTCATCGACGATGGGCAGGTAGATACGCGGATGCGAATTCCACAGCGTCATTTCCGGCAACGGACAAGCCAGCGGCAGATCGGCTGCGGTCACTTCGTAGCGCCGCTTGGCATTCGCGGGTTCGCCGACTGGAAAGGAAGAGGTTGGCTGGGAAGACATGCTTGAAAATCCATTGGACCGTTGTGAATCGAGCCGCACCGCCAAGCGGCGTCGGCTTGAATGAACGAGAATTCTAGCGCAGCGCGTGCGTTTCAGCTTCCGCGCGAATCGACCTCCAGCGACACCGCCTCCACGCCCGGCACCGTCCGCAAGGCATCTGCCAGTTCCCCCAGCGCGCTTCGTTCGAAGCCGCGCGGGAATTTCATCGTCACCTCGTCGCCTTCGTCGGGGATATGGCGTGCGACGATGGTGCCGGCTGGCACGTTTCGTCCGGTCAGCACCTGCTCGATCGCCGCCAGCGAGGCCCGATCCGCGAACCGCACCCGCACCTGCGGCCGGACCTTGTGCCTGGCGAAGCGGCGTTCCAGCGGCTTCAGCACCGCCAGGATCACCCACGCCACTGCGGTCGCAATAGCCGCCGCCGCGTACATGCCGCCACCGACTGCCAGCCCGATCGCGGCTACTGTCCACAAACCGGCCGCGGTGGTAAGCCCGCGGATCACGTTCTGGCGGCGCATGAACATGATGGTGCCGGCGCCGAGGAAACCGATGCCGCTGATCACCTGCGCCGCGATCCGTGACGGGTCCAGCACCACGCTGGGCCAGCGCTGCAGGACGTCGGAAAACGCGAATGCCGAGACGATCATCGCCAGCGCCGCACCCAGGCACACCAGCATGTGCGTGCGCAGCCCCGCAAACCAGGTGTGGCGCTCGCGGTCGAAGCCGATCACCGCACCCAGCACGGCGGCCAGCAACAAACGCACCGCAATTTCGGGGGTGCTCAGCAACGCGCGGCTCCTGCGACGATTGCAAAGCCCTGGGGCGTTTCGCACCCGCGAACGAGTGGCTCCCGCAACCGCCGTCGAACCGCCTCGCGGTTCGGCTGCCCCCTTGACCCAAGCGTGCGAAGCTTCAACGCAGTGTCCATATTGCCGAACAGTCTACCCCCGCGCGATCTCCCGCATAATCCCGCGACCCACTGCAATCTTTCGCGACTGGATGCACCACCCATCCCAACCCGCCTGGGTCATCAGCGATGGCGCTGCCGGCAACGAGCGCCAGGCGCTGGCATTGGCATCCGCGCTGGGCTTGCCGACGCGCGTGCTGGCGCTGCCGCTGCGCGCGCCGTGGTCCTGGCTCGCACCGCGCCTGTTGCCCGGCGGGCGACTCGCGCTGTCGCCCCGCGATCGTGCGGCATTCGAAGCGCCGTGGCCCGAGCTTGCGATCGGCTGCGGACGCAGCGCGGCCTTGCTGACCCGCATGCTGCGCGGGTTGTCCGCTGGTCGCTGCTACACCGTGCAAATCCTCGACCCGCGCATCGACCCGCAATGCTGGGATGTTGTCGTCGCGCCACGTCACGATCAGTTGCAAGGTCCGAACGTGCTGGCCACGCTGGGCTCGCTGAATCCTGTCGACGCCACGTGGCTGGTGTCCGGGCGCGAGGCATTCCCCGAACTCGGCGCGCTGCCGCGCCCACGCGTGGCGCTGTTGGTCGGCGGTCCGCGTCGCGGGATCGCGTTCGATGAATCGCTGTCGCGACGGCTGCTGGAAACGACGCAGGCAATCGCGAAAAACGGCAGCGTGTTGGCCACGGTCTCGCGACGCACGCCTGCGCCGTTCGCCGCGGGCCTGCGCGACGCGCTGGCGAACGCTCCGGGCATCTTCTGGAGTGGTGCGGGCGCGAATCCCTACCCCGGCCTGCTGGGCTGGGCCGACGCCATCGTGGTGACACCCGATTCCGTGAACATGCTCTCCGAAGCCTGCGCCACCGGCATGCCCGTGCATACGGTAACGGTTGCCCCGATGCCGGAAAAAATTGCGCGGTTCCACGCCGCGTTGCGGGAACGCGGGTTGCTCACCGAGGTGGGCGAGACACGCGCTGCGGTGGCACCGCTGCGCGAGACGCAGGCCATCGCCACCGAGTTGCGCAAGCGCATCGCCGCCGCACGCCGCGCCGATTGAATGCAATCCCCGTGGGTTCCTTCCTGCCGAAGGGGAAGACCTCAGGGATTTCCGAAGTCGAAGCCCGCGCGACGGGCAATGTCCAGCACCTTCGCACAACGCGCATCCAGCACCAGATCGCGCGGCACGACACGATGCTGTCCCGCCAAGGTCGCCGATAGTGCACGCGAAAGCAACTCCGCGTGCGCTGTCACAAGCTCGTCCGCATCCTGCTGCGACAGCACACCCGCATTCGAGCAGGCGACCAGCAGCCTCGGGATGTCGCCATGCGCGGCGAGATCGGGATGCGAATGCGCGTGCAACAACACCAGGCCCTGCAGCAGGAACTGGATATCCAGGAGTGCCCCGGCACCCTGTTTCAGGTCGAGCAAGCCGGCGCCGGAACGGTCGCGTTGGACGCGCCACTCGGCGCGCATGCGGCAAACGTCGGTGACGACTCCCGAACGCTCGCGCCGCCGGCGCAGCACGCCGCCGCGCTCCTGCGCGAAGGCGACGCCCAGCGCCGCAT
>JBOHYV010000041.1:0-11144 GCA_050738135.1 Rhodanobacteraceae bacterium
GGTGCGCGGCGCAAAGCGCGTTAGTATAGCCGCGAGGCCCGCGCCCGCTCGCGGATCGAAGCGATTTTCGATCGCGACGGGAATGGGTTTTCCGTTCGCGCCAAGCGTGGAGAACGGAGTCGAGGCGCAGCCTCCGACTCCGCCCTGCGGGCTGCGCACAGACGAACGGCCACGATTCGACAGCGGGACAGGCAATGGCGGCAAACCCGAATTCGGCCGCGGTGATCGGCCGGCATGGACGCATGGAACTGGGCGAAGTGCTGGCCGCACTGGTCGCCGATGGCCTGCTGGCTGCCGAGGACGCCAAACGCATCCGCGGCGCCAGCCGCACGGGGCGCGGCGCGGTGGAACTGCACCCACTGGTCGTGATCGCTTCGGCAAAACCCGACAACCGCAACGACCCCGGCAAACCGCTGACGGTGGAATCGCTGACCGTGTGGCTGGCAGGGAAGGCCGGACTGCCGTACCTCAAGATCGACCCGATGAAGATCGACGTGCCCGCGGTGACGCAGGCGGTCAGCCAGGCCTACGCGCAACGCCACCGCATCCTGCCGGTGGCGGTCGCGCATGGCACGGTCACGTTTGCCAGCGCCGAACCTTTCGACACGCGCTGGGCTGCGGATCTGTCGCAGATGCTCAGGCGCGAAGTGAAGCGCGTGGTCGCCAATCCACTGGATGTGCACCGCTACTTGATGGAGCTCTATGGCGTGCAGCGCTCGATCGCGAAAGCACGCGAGGCCAAGCAGGATTCCATGGACGGCTCGGCGATCCTGAACTTCGAGCAGTTGCTGGAACTCGGCAAGTCCGGCGAGATCGGCGCCGACGACCACCACGTCGTCCACATCGTCGATTGGCTGCTGCAGTACGCATTCGAGCAGCGCGCCTCGGACATCCATCTGGAACCGCGTCGCGAAACCGGTCACATGCGCTTCCGGATCGACGGCGTGATGCACAATGTGTTCGAACTGCCGCCCGCGGTGATGACCGCGGTGACCTCGCGCATCAAGATCCTGGCGCGCCTCGACGTCGCCGAGAAGCGCCGCCCGCAGGACGGCCGCATCAAGACCCGCTCGGCTGGTGGTCGTGAAGTGGAGCTGCGCATCTCCTCGATGCCGACCGCGTTCGGTGAAAAGATCGTGATGCGCATCTTCGATCCCGACATCGTGGTGAAGGAATTCGCCCAGCTCGGCTTTTCGTCGGAAGAGGAAAAGACCTGGCGCGAGATGGTCGAGCGCCCGCACGGCATCGTGCTGGTGACGGGGCCGACCGGTTCGGGCAAGACCACCACGCTGTATTCGACGCTCAAGCATCTTGCGCGTCCGGAAATCAACGTGTGCACCGTCGAGGATCCGATCGAGATGGTGGCGCCCGAGTTCAACCAGTCGCAGGTGCAGCCCGCGATCGATTTCGATTTCGCAGCCGGCGTGCGCACGCTTCTCAGGCAGGACCCCGACATCATCATGGTGGGCGAGATCCGCGACCTCGAAACCGCACAAATGGCGGTGCAGGCCTCGCTGACTGGACACCTGGTGCTTTCCACGTTGCATACCAACGATGCACCGGCGGCGGTCACGCGTTTGCTCGACCTCGGCGTGCCGCATTACCTCATCCAGTCCACGCTCGCGGGGGTAGTCGCGCAGCGGCTGGTGCGTACGCTGTGCCCGCACTGCAAGGTCAAGGCCAAACAGGATCCGCAGACCTGGTCGGTGCTGACGCGCGGCTGGGTGTTGCCGCCGCCCGCCGAGGTCTGCAAGCCGGTGGGTTGCCTCGAATGTCGCAAGACCGGCTTTCTTGGTCGCACCGGCGTATACGAAATGATGACGATCTCGCCGCGCCTGCGTGGCATGGTCACAGCCGAACTTGACCTCGGTGCATTCACCAGCGGCGCGCTTGAAGAAGGCATGCAACCCCTGAAAATTTCCGCCGCCACCCAGGTGCGGCGCGGCTTGACCACGGTCGAGGAAGTATTGTCGGTGCTGCCGGCAGGCGATTGACGTGGTCGCGGGAAAGCAAAATTGGATCCCGGCCTGCGCCGGGATGGCGGCGACTCGTGTGCGCAGGCAAGCATCCTGCGCCGTTATGCTTCGCGCAGCTCCACGCCAGATATCGAACGATGCGAACCTTGTTGCTGATCCAGACCGGCGAAGCGCCGGATGTCGTGCGTGCCGGGTTCGGCGGCTTTGCTGACTGGTTCCGCGACGCCATGCGCTTGCAGCCCGCGCAAATGAGCGTGGTTCGCGTGGACGAAGGCGAAGCGCTGCCCGATCCGCATGCAGTTCCCGGTGCGGTGATCACCGGCTCCGCGGCAATGGTCACCGAACGGGCAGACTGGAGCGAGCGCACCGCCGACTGGATCCGCGAGGCGATGGCTGCCCATACCCCGATGTTCGGCGTCTGTTACGGGCACCAGTTGATGGCGCACGCGCTCGACGGCGACGTCGGCTGGTTGCCAAGCGGCCGCGAGATCGGAACGCACACCATCACCCGCAGCGATACGACCGGGCCAGAAGGCGTGCCCGCGTCATTTCCCGCACACACCACGCACCGGCAAGCGGTACTGGCGCTACCGCCCGGCGCCGAGGTTCTGGCCTGCTCGGCACTCGATCCGCATCAGTGGCTGCGCTATGCGCCGCATTCGCTTTCGACCCAATTCCATCCCGAGTTCAATGCCGCCGTCATGCGGGCCTACATCGCCGCGCGCGCAGGCACTCTGCGGGAAGAGGGCTTCGATCCCGAGGCATTGAGCGCAGATGTACGGGACACCGAAGCCGCGCGCGCATTGCTGGAGCGTTTCGCGCATTCGGCCCTTGCGCGCCAACACGCGACGGCTTTGTGAGAACCCAGGCCGGAGCTCCTGGCCACCGATGGCGGCTCTGCAGGCCGTTCTGATGTTTCGGTATGCGAATCGGGCATCCGTGCACGAGTTTCGTCAATACGCGGCGATCAGGGATGAAGCATTCAATATGACCGCTGACGCAAGCGCCTTTCCACGGCGCCGCGGGAAATCACCGCGAACACGATGCCGAAGCCGAAGCCGGCAAGGTGCGCCCACCACACCACCGTGCCGAAACCGGGTCCTGCCCAGGTAAACAGCAGTTGCAGCAGCACCCACATCCCGATCAACAGTGCCGCCGGCACACGGATGAACTGGAAGTACAAGCCCAGTGGCAGCACCAGGCCGAGGTGCGCGCGTGGAAACAGCGCCAGGTATGCACCCAACGTGGCAGACACCGCACCGCTGCAACCGATGATCGGGTGCAGTTGACCCGACAGGGTCCAGGCACCGACGAGGTTGGCAAAGGCGCCTCCGACCAGGAACAGCGCCAGGAAGCTGCGAGAACCGAGCGCGCGTTCGGCCGGCAATCCGAAGATCACCAGGAACAACATGTTGCCGAGCAGATGCATCCAGTCGGCGTGCATGAACAGGGACGTGAATGGGCGCAGCCAAAGCCAGCTGTCCAGCGCTGCTCCGGTCCGGAACAGTTGGGCAGGCACGGTGCCCCAGTTGCCCAGCACCGCGTAGCGCGTCGCCGGCGCCGACAACATCAGCCACAGGTAGCAGGCGACGCATGCCACCACCAGGGTCGGGGTGACCCAGCGCGGATGCGATCGTTTGCGGCTGGGCACGTCAACGAACAAGTCAGGCCTCCGTCAAATCTGTTTCGCCGCTTCGCACGCGGATGCGATAAAAGCGTCGCGAGCGAAGGCAGATTGCGTGATACCGGAGCACAGCAAGCGGAGCGTACACGTCAGTACATGAGCATAACTCGCCGCATCCTGCGCCTCGCCCTTCGGGCCATTCGCTATGCGAATGTTCGCTCCGGCATCCTGCCTGCGCAGTGCGAGCACCGCCGGCGCGCAAGCTGCCGAGCGCAACAGCTTTTATCGTATCCGCAATCGCACGCGCGCGAAATTGCGTTTCCCGATCTGCAGCACACCTTCAAAACCTGCGGTGAACACGCGTTGCGGATCGTCCGCCACTACCGCATCGATTCGCACTGCGCGTTCCTTGAGCTTGCGATTGGCTTCCGAGTTGCTGGAGGTCAGGCCCGCCGCAGTCAGCAACGCGGGCAGGCGCAGCCCTTCGACCGGCACCACGACCTCGTTGAGCGGCAAAGACCCGGTGTCGCCTTCGCCACGCACCACCGCGTGCCATCCAGCGATCGCCTTCTCGGCTTCAGCCGCGCCATGGAAACGTGCCGCCAACTCGCGCGCAAGCCGCAACTTGGCATCACGTGGATTCAATGTGTCGTGCGCGACGTCGCGTTGCATCGCCGCCAGCTGGTCCAGCGACACCTCGAAGCTCAGCAGCTCGAACCAGCGCCACATCAGCGCGTCGCCGATCTTCATGGTCTTGGTGACCATGTCGATGGCGGGCTCGTCGATGCCGATGTAATTGCCGAGCGACTTCGACATCTTCTGCACACCGTCGGTGCCTTCCAAAAGCGGCATCGTCAACACGATCTGTGGCGGCTGGCCGAAGTGTTCCTGCAAGCCGCGCCCCATAAGCAGGTTGAAACGCTGGTCGGTGCCGCCAAGCTCGACGTCGCACTTCAAAGCCACCGAGTCGTAGCCCTGCACGAGCGGATACAGGAATTCGTGGATCGCGATCGGCTGTTCCGATTTGAAGCGTCTGGAAAAATCATCGCGCTCCAGCATCCGCGCGACGGTGTGCTGCGCGGCCAGGCGGACCATGTCCGAGGCGTCCATCTTGCCGAACCATTCGGAATTGAATCGCACTTCGGTACGCTCGCGGTCGAGCACCTTGAACACCTGCTTCGCGTAGGTGTCGGCGTTTGCCTGCACTTCCTCAGGCGTGAGCGGTTTGCGCGTGACGTTCTTTCCGCTCGGGTCGCCGATCATCCCGGTGAAATCGCCGATCAGGAAAATCGCGGTGTGCCCCAGGTCCTGGAACTGGCGCATCTTGTTGAGCAGCACCGTGTGGCCCAGATGCAGATCCGGCGCGGTGGGATCGAAACCCGCCTTGATACGCAACGGGCGACCGAGCGCAAGACGCGATCGAAGTTCATCGTCCTTCAGGATGTCGACTGCACCACGGTGGACAAGTGCAAGGGCTTGCTGGTTCGAAGACATCGATTTTTTCCGAAGCAGAGCAGCGGTTGCACCGCTCGAAGTGGGGATGGGTTCAAACCCGGACAGTGAGGTTCCGGTTAATTATCCGTTAATCGCAAAAAGTCCTGCAAATCTTTGTGAAACAAGGCATTGACGCACGCTTTGCGAGACGGTTATGGTACGGCCCGTCGTGCGTCTTCACCCGCCGTGGACCTTCCGATGGATCATCACCTCAGTGATGCCGCTGCTCACACTGTGCGTCGCCAGGCGATCCGTCGCAAGACCCGCCGCTGCCATTCCCTCTTCTACGCGCGTTGCTCGCACTGGTCCTTCCATGCCGAAGCGCCGTTCAGTGCGTTTCACTGGACGCGCGAGGGATGGGCGCTGGGCGGTGGCGCATTTCTTCTGGCTCTGTTGACGCTGCTGGGCATTCCGGCATGGGCCAACGTGATTCATCACGATGCGGTCCCGTCGATCACGCACGAGACATTGACGCTGCAGCTGCCCCCGGCTCCGAAGGAGACCACAGGCCCCCTCGTCGCTTCGTGGAAAAGCGTTGAAGTGCAGCCGGGTCAAACGCTCTCCGAAATTTTCCAGGGCCAAGGCTTCACCTCGGCCGATCTCGCCAGGATTATGGCGAGCGGCAAGGATACCGGTGCACTCAAAACCCTGCATCCCGGTGACCAGTTTGAATTTCTGACCGGCGCGAAGGGAAATCTGGCAGGCTTTCGCTACAACCCGGATTCCGCCACCCAGGTGACGGTGACCGCGCAGGCGGACGGCAGCATGCATGCACATGTCGCCACGCTGCCGGTCGAGCGGCAGGTGCACTTCGCGCACGGCGTGATCAAGGGCTCGCTGTTCGCCGCCGGCGAAAAGGCCGGGCTTTCCGAAACCATGGTGCTGAAGCTCGCCGACGTGTTCAAGTACGACATCGACTTTTTCAAGGACCTGAAACGCGGCGACCATTTTACCGTCGTATACGACGACATCTACCGCAACGGCAAATACACGGGCGCCGGCAACATCCTCGCCGCCGAGTTCATCAATGACGGGCATCATTACACCGCTTATCGTTTCAAGCAGCCCGACGGCAGCGTTGCGTATTTCAGCGCCGATGGCCGGCCGCTGCGCAAGGCGCTGTTGCGCACGCCGGTATCGTTCACGCGCATTTCCTCGCGCTTCGGCATGCGGGTGGATCCCATTCTCGACAAACGGCGGTTGCACGCCGGCATCGACTATGCCGCGCCGACCGGCACACCCATCCATGCCGCCGGCAATGGCGTCATCGTGTTTCGCGGCCGGGCCCGCGGCTTTGGCAACCTGATCAAGATCCGCAATACCCCGACGTACACCACGGGCTACGGCCACATGTCGCGCTTCGCCAAGGGCCTGCACGTCGGTTCGCACGTGACGCAGGGCGAGGTGATCGGCTACGTGGGGCAGACCGGTTGGGCCACCGGCCCGCACCTGCACTACGAGGTGTGGGTCCACGGCGTACCGAAAAACCCGTTGACGGTGACCATGCCCAAACCGAAACCACTCGGCGGCAGGCTGATGGCCGAGTTCAAGGCGCAGAGCGCGCCGATGGTGGCGCGCATCCTGATGATCGACCATGCCATCCAGCGCCTGGCGCAGGTGGACAACGTTCACGGCAATACCATCGCGACCGACTGAGGCCGTGGTGGGTGTCGCGACAGCATGCGCGAATATCTGAATATCCTGCGAGGTTCCGCCGCAGGCCGGTGGAGCCCGTACTGCCACAATCCCTGTCGAGCCGTTGCGCGGCTTGCCCGGCCCTCTGGCTCAAGCGGGCAGAGGATCCGATCGCGACATGCGTGACCAAAGCAAAGGGCCTCTTTACCTCGGTCTGATTTCCGGTACCAGCGCGGACGGCATCGACGCGGCTCTGGTGCGTTTCACGCCGACGTTAAAGATCATCGCGACGTGCACGTTTGCCTATCCCGAAAGTGTCCGTTTGAACGTACTCGCGCTCGCCCGCAGTGCCGCCGCTGTTGCACTGGATGCCTACGGAGCTCTCGATGTGGAACTCGGCGAGTATTTCGCCGACGCGGCATTGGCGCTGTTGCACCAGGCTGGGATCGACGCACAGCAAGTGGCCGCGCTCGGGTCGCACGGTCAGACCGTGTGCCATCGCCCGTCCGCGCTGCATCCCTTCACCCTGCAACTGGGCGATCCCAATGTGATCGCCGAACGCACCGGCATCGTCACGGTCGCGGACTTCCGGCGCGCCGATGTGGCGGCCGGCGGACAGGGTGCACCGTTGTTGCCTGCGCTGCACGCCGCGCTGCTCACGGATCCCGAAGCACCCCGTGCAATCCTGAACCTCGGCGGCATCGCCAACGTCACGTTGCTGACGCCCGGCAAGCCCGTGCTCGGCTTCGATACCGGTCCGGCGAATTGTCTGCTGGATGCGTGGTCGGCGCACATGCGCGGTACACCGCGCGACGAGGCTGGAGCATGGGCACGCGGCGGCCACCTGGATACGGCACTGCTGGAACGCCTGCTCGGCGACGCGTATTTCGCGCTGCCTCCGCCGAAAAGCACCGGGCGTGAATATTTCAATCTCGACTGGCTGGATGCGCATCTGTCCCCAGGGATTCAATCCGCGGACGTGCAGGCGACGTTGCTGCAATTGTCCGCACGCAGCATCGCCCAGGCACTGCATGTCCATGCGCCAGGGCTGCGCGGAATTTACGCCTGCGGCGGCGGCGTGCACAATGACGCGCTCATGGACGCGCTGCGCACCGAAGTCGCGGATGTGCAACTCGATACCACCGCGGCGCTCGGCCTCGATCCTGATTTCGTGGAAGCCATCGGTTTTGCGTGGCTGGCGCGTGCACGGCTGGAGGGGACTCCCGGCAATCTGCCTTCGGTCACCGGTGCACGTGGGCCGCGCGTGCTGGGCGGGATCTACGCGCCGATCCCGCCTGACCCGCAGCAAGCAGGAAGTAGCCCGGATGAAGGCGCACAGCGCCGCAATCCGGGATCGTACCCCGAAAGCCTCCCGGATTGATTCGCACATCCGTGGCGCTCGCCCTTCGGGCACTCGCCGCCTTCGGTCACCTGTGCACGCGTGCTGGGGCGAAGTACGAGGACCGCCGACCAGGTGGCGATGCGGACGCCCGCACAATCAATGCGGCCGCTCGCGCTCGACCCGGGCGATGGGCTTGCGCAGGGCGATCACCAGCAGCAAGCCGGGAATGGCCGACAGCGCGGCGATCGCGAAAAAGTGCGACCACCCCACGTGCGGAATCACCCATGCCGCGATCGGCCCGAGGAACACCCGTCCGACTGCGGCCAGTGCCGAGAGCAGGGCGAACTGGGTTGCGGAGAACCGGACGTTGCACAACGCGGTCAGCAAGACCACGAATGCGGTGCTGCCCAAGGCACTGAAGAAGTTCTCGGCACCCACCACGGCCGCGAGCAAACCGAGATCGGGACCGCTGTGCACCAAGGCCATGTAGCCAAGATTCACCAGCGCCTGGCAGATGCCGAGCACCAGCAGCGCCGGGAACAACCGTATCCGGGTCACCACCCAGCCGCCGGCGAAGGCGCCGGCGAGGCCCGCGAGCAGGCCGAACACCTTGTTGACCGTGCCCAGCTGCGTCAACGAAAAATGCGGTACCCGCAACAGGAACGTGGTCGAAAGCGAGAGGGCGAAGGCGTCGCTGATCTTGTACAGCACCATCAGCGCCAACCACGCGAGGGCCAGCCAGCCGTATCGGTGGAAGAAGTCACCGAAGGGCTCCACGACTGCATCGACGAATCGTTTCACCGGCGCTTCGTCCGGCGCATCCGGTGACAACACCGTGACGACCATCATCGCCAGCATCAACACACCCATGACGCGGTAGGTGAAGGCCCAGCCTGCATGCTGCGCGAGGATCAGCGCCAGGGCACCTGACACCAGCATGCCGGTGCGATAGCCCCCCATGTAGAAACCGACGCCCCAGCCGCGCTCTTCGGGTCGCAGCAGATCGGTGCGATGTGCATCAAAGGCAATATCCTGGGTCGCGGAGGAAAACGCCACCAACACCCCCAGGAACACCAGTGCCACCGCGGCGCCCTGTGGCGTGTTGAAACTCATCGCGATCAACACCAGACCGCAGATGCCTTGCATCAGCACGATCCATCCGCGCCGACGCCCCAGCCACGGCAACTGGAAACGGTCCAGCAGCGGCGCCCACAGGAACTTGAACACGTACGCCGTGCCGGTCAACGTGACCCAGCCGATGTCCTTGAGGCTCAGGCCGGCGGTGGTGAACCACGCCTGTAAGGTCGGATTGGACAGCGCGAGCGGCAGCCCGGAAGAAAAGCCGAGCAGCCCGATGCTGAGGATCCGCCAGTTGCGCCCCGGAGTGGCCGAAGTCGAACCCGCCTGCGCGGATTCAGTTGCCATAATCCACCACGTACGGCGCGTGATCGGAGAACCGCGGCTCGCGGGTGATCTCCAGGGCACGTGCACGTTTGCCGATGCCGGGCGTCGTGATCTGGTAGTCGATCCGCCAACCGACGTTGTTGCCGCGCGCCGCGCCGCGATTGGACCACCAAGTGTATTCCTCGGCGTCGGGTTTCACCACGCGAAAGCTGTCGATCCAGCCTTGCTTCGGCGCGGGCGCGCCGTCGCCGTACGTATCGGCGATCAATCCATTCAGCCATGCGCGCTCTTCCGGCAGGCAGCCCGAATTTTTCTGGTTGGATTTCCAATTCCTGATGTCGCGCTCGCTGCGCACGATGTTCCAGTCGCCACACAGCACATAATCGCGACCGCTCGCGAGCCATTTGTCGAAAATCGCGCGCAGCTTCCTCATTGCCATGAACTTGAATTGCTGGCGCTCCTCGCCCGAGGTGCCCGATGGTACATACAGGGACACCACCGAAAGCTTGCCGAAGCGGGCCTCGATGTAGCGGCCTTCGGCATCGAACGGCTTCCAGCCGATCTCCGTCAACACGTCGTCGGGTTTGTGCCTCGCGTAAATGGCGACACCGCTGTAGCCCTTCTTCGTCACCGCATCGCGATAGAAGCAATGATGGCCGTCAGGGCGAAACATCGGATCGATCAGTTGCGTCTCCTGCGCCTTGGTTTCCTGCAGGCATACGACGTCCGCGTGCTGCGTGCGCAGCCAGTCGAAGAAGCCCTTGTTGGCGGCAGAGCGGATGCCATTGGCGTTGAAGGAAATGATTCTCACTTTACGGGACTCGGGATTCGGGACTCGGGACTCGGGAAGCGTAAAGCAAAACTGGCAACGGTGCCGGTGTGTTTTTCGATTCCGCGCGCAGGACTGCCGCGTTTTTTCAAAGGAGCCGGAGTTCACCGTATCATTCGAGTCCCGAATCCCGAGTCCCGGTCCCAATGCTTCAACCCCACCAGCAAGCCTTCCTCGACACCGCGCTCGCACGTGGCGTGCTGCGTTTCGGTGAATTCACGCTCAAGTCCGGCCGCCACAGTCCGTACTTTTTCAACCTTGGCAGGATCGACTCCGGTGCCGCGCTCGACGAAGTCGGCGTTGCATACGCCGCCACCCTCGCAGCGAGCAGGGTCGAATTCGACATGTTGTTCGGCCCTGCCTACAAAGGCATTCCGCTTGCAGCGGCGACCGCGATCGCGCTGTCGCGCGAACAGGGTCGTGACGTGCCATGGGCGTACAACCGCAAGGAGGCCAAGGACCACGGCGAGGGCGGCATGGTCGTCGGCGCGCCGCTCGCGGGACGGGTGCTTGTCGTGGATGACGTGATCACCGCCGGTACCGCGGTGCGCGAATCACTGGCGCTGATCCGTGGCGCCGGCGCCGCCGTGGCGGGCGTGCTGGTGGCGCTGGATCGGCAGGAACGCGGGCAGGGCGACCGCTCAACGGCTCAGGAACTGGCACGCGATCACGGTGTGCCGGTCATCGCCATGGTCGGCCTGTCGGACCTCATGAACTACGCAGGCAGCCGGCCCGAACTTTCCGCACAACGTGAACGACTGCAAGCCTATCGGAACCGCTACGGCGCCGGTCCAGCCGGATGACCGATCAGGCCCATATCTTGCATAATCCTGGATCTAT
>JBOHYV010000042.1:0-10919 GCA_050738135.1 Rhodanobacteraceae bacterium
TGGCCCGTCACGCCGCGCGCGAGATGGGGTTTGCCGCGCGCGGCCTCGTCCAGCACGACGGATGAGGCAGGAATGCCGAGGTAGGCTGCGAGCAGCGCCAACAGGGGTGCGCGTCCCTGCGAGAACGCGTACGGAATGCGCCAAAGGTGGATCGAATCTTCTTCCAGCCTCGTGGCAGCAGTTTCGGGGACTGCCCTGACGAACTCCATGGTTGGCAAACACCCTGCGCGCGCTCAGTGCCGCACGCGTTCATCGTACAGGCGCTTCACCACCGCCGGATCGGCCAGCGTCGAGGTGTCGCCGAGCGCGGCCAGGTCGACCTCGTTGTCCCCGGCTTCGGCGATCTTGCGCAGAATCCGGCGCATGGTCTTCGCCGAGCGGGTCTTGGGCAACGCCGGGGCCCACTGCAGGTACTCGGGCGCCGCGAACGCGCCGATACGCTCGCGAATGCCGGTGACGAGCTCCTTCTTCAGTTCGTCGCCCGGTGCAACACCTTCCTTGGGTGTGACGAAGGCATAAATGGCGGTGCCCTTGATGTCGTGGGGACAGCCGACCACCGCGGCCTCGGCCACACGCTCATCGGCCATCATCGCACTTTCGATTTCGGCTGTGCCGATGCGATGACCGGACACGTTGATGACGTCGTCGACGCGGCCGGTGATCTTCCAGTCACCATCAGCGTCGCGTTGCGCGCCATCGCCGGTGGCGTAGACCCCGGGGTACATCTTGAAATAGGTATCGATGAACCGCCGGTGGTCGCCGTACACGGTGCGCATCTGGCCAGGCCAGGAATCGGTGATCACGAGGTTGCCGGAACCCTCGCCCTCGATGGCCTTGCCATCCGCGTCGAAGATCGCGGGCCGGATGCCGAAGAAGGGTTTCATCGCGGCGCCCGGTTTCAGCACGGTCGAGCCGGGCAATGGACAGATCATGATGCCACCGGTTTCGGTTTGCCACCAGGTGTCGACGATCGGGCTGCGGCCCTCGCCCGCGACATTGAAGTACCACTCCCAGGCTTCGGGATTGATCGGCTCGCCGACCGAGCCGAGCAGCCGCAGCGATTTGCGTGACGTCTTCTTCACCGGATCGTCGCCCTCGCGCATCAGCGCGCGGATCGCGGTGGGTGCGGTGTACAGGACGGTTACCTGGTGCTTGTCGCAGACCTGCCAGATGCGCGAGGCATCCGGCCAGTTCGGCACGCCTTCGAACACCAGCGAGGTCGCGCCATTGGCGAGCGGACCATAAACGATGTAGCTGTGTCCCGTGACCCAGCCAACGTCGGCCGTGCACCAGTAGATGTCGTCCTCGCGCAGGTCGAAGATCGCTTCGTGCGTGTAGGACACCCACACCATGTAGCCGCCGATCGTGTGCAGCACGCCCTTGGGTTTGCCGGTGGAGCCCGATGTGTACAGGATGAACAGCGGGTCTTCCGCATTCATGGGCTCGGGCTCACACTCGGCCGACTGGCCTTCGACCAGCGCGTGCCACCAGCGGTCGCGCGGCGACTGCATGTCGACCGGCCCACCGGTGCGGCGTACCACCACCACGGTTTCGATGCTGGTGGTGCCAGGCCGGCTCAGCGCCTCGTCGACGTTCTTCTTCAGCGGAATCTTCTTGTTGGCGCGCACCCCCTCATCGGTGGTGATCACGAGTTTGCATTGCGAGTCGGCGATGCGCCCGGCCAGAGCATCCGGCGAAAACCCGCCAAACACCACGGAATGGATCGCGCCCACACGCGCACACGCCAGCATCGCGATGCAAGCCTCGGGAACCATCGGCATGTAGATTGCGATGCGATCGCCTTTTTTTACGCCGAGATTCCTGAGCGCGTTGGCGAACCTGCACACCTCGGCGTGCAATTCGCGATACGTGATCGCGCGCGAGACGTCTGGATCATCGCCTTCGAACAGGATCGCGGTCTTGTCGCCACGCTGTTCGAGGTGCCGGTCGAGGCAACTGACGGTGGGATTCAACATGCCATCCGCATACCAGCGGATATGCAAGTCGTTCGCATCGAAGGAGACGTCCCTGACCTGCGTGGGCGGTTTGATCCAGGCAAGACGCTTCGCGGCGGCGCCCCAGAATTGCTCGGGGTTTTCGAGAGACTCCGCGTACAGTCGTTCGTACTGGTCCGGCTTGATCTGCTCGGCTGCGGCGAACGCAGACGGAACGGCGTGTACCTTGCTCATCGCGGGTCTCCTTGCGCCAGACAAGAAGACAATCGTAGCAAATCGGCGGCGTCACGATCGTGAAAGCAGCGTCAGCGAGGCTCCACGGGCGGCAGCTGTCGCGGCGGATCAGCGGGTTTGCGGACGGTGCTGCGCAGCGCCTGGATCTCGCGCTCGGTCATGTGCTCGGGGCGGCCGCTTGCGCGCACATGCCTGTCGATGAAGATCAGCGCTGCGGCGACACCGCAAATGAAGCCGACAAAAATCCCGAACCCCATCCAGCCCGGTGAGCGACTGACGAATGCCAGCACAAACGCCAGCAGTGAAACAAGTGCCAGACCCCAACCCATGCGTCGCTCCGGTATTGCGCGTGCGACCGGATCATAACGCAGTCAGGCAAGGTCGGGGCCACCACCGGAACGGTCGACAGGAGCGCCTCCAGCCGGTCGGATTGGAGCCAGCTGTCGGTCCTGCGCCGGCCGCTCTTCAGGGTGATGGAACACGGACTGGCAAAGCCATCGATTTGTGTGCACTCGCGATGTAAATCAGCGACGGGTGCAGCATGCTGGTGCCGAAGCGCACGCCATTGCGTTTCCTCGAAGTGCAGGCTGCAGGGTGTCGCGCAACGCCAACGGGAAACCGCCGTCACCCGTCGCAGGTGTCGAGACCGGCCGGCGTATGCTGGCCGGATGCAAACGATGCCGCCTGCACGCATCAAGGGTCGCGGCGCAGTCTCCAATCCCGAGGGGCGTTTCGAGTCGGTCCGTCACTACGTCGAAGACGACGGCTGGCAAAGCGCGCTGCTGGATGAAGCCGCGCCCCGTCCGCGTACCGAAGTCACTCCCGAACACGCGCGCAGCGTGATCACCCGCAACGACTCGCCCGACATCGCCTTCGAGCAGGCGATGAATCCGTATCGGGGTTGCGAGCATGGCTGCATCTATTGTTTCGCGCGGCCATCGCACAGCTATTTGAATCTGTCGCCGGGGCTGGACTTCGAGACAAAAATTCGCGCCAAGACCAACCTTGCCGAAGTGCTGCTCGCGGAGCTCGGCAAGCCCGGTTATGCGCCGAAGCCCATCAACATCGGCAGCAACACTGATCCCTACCAGCCGATCGAGAAAAAATGGCGGCTGACGCGCGCCGCGCTGGAAGTGCTGGCCGGGTGTCATCATCCCTGCACCATCGTCACCAAGAACGCGCTGATCGAGCGTGATCTGGATCTGCTCAGCCGCATGGCACATGAAAATCTGGTGCAGGTATTCGTGTCGGTGAATTCGCTGGACAACCGGCTGGCATCGAAGCTGGAACCGCGTGCATCCGCGCCACACCGGCGCTTGCAGGCGATCCACGCATTGACCGGCGCGGGCGTGCCGACCGGCGTACTGGTGGCGCCGATCATTCCGGTGTTGAACGACCGGGACATGGAAGCGGTGCTGGAACGCGCCGCCGAAGCGGGTGCCACCATGGCCGGCTATACCGTGCTGCGGTTGCCGTGGGAATTGAAAACCCTGTTTCGAGAATGGCTGGCGATCCACGTGCCGCAGCGCGCCGAACACGTGATGAGCCTGGTGCGCCAGATGAGCGGCGGCCGCGACTACGATTCCGATTCCCGCACCCGCATGCGGGGTCAGGGTCCGTTCGCCGAATTGTTGCGCCGGCGCTTCGAAGTGGCCTGCCGCCGGCATGGCTTCGCCCGCGCACGTACGTTGCGACTGGATTGCGCGCGCTTCACCCCGCCGCGGAAATTTTCCCCGCAGGCTGAACTTTTTTGACGGGCAGCGATGGCTGCGTCAGGAGCATGGTGGATGTACTCGGGGTCCACGCCGGGTTGCTCGACGACACGGCGTTGCCCGCGTCCGGATTGATCGAGGTGATCGCCTGAGGCAGGCCGTTGTACGAAAGGCCACAGTGCACCTCCGGACCACTCGTGCCGGTTGCCTCCGCGAAGGCCAGGTACGGGCGTCCGCCCCATGATGTTGAAATGGCCAGCGGGCTGCGGCCGTCACCGAACCAGCCGGGAGCCGTGAAATACAGGTGATCGGGCCTGAGGGAGCGACTGCCGTTGAACGAGTAGAACGCAAGCTGGAACCCGCCCGCTTTGCGGCCCGTGACCGCGAAGATGCCGCCGGGCCACGGCTGGTACCAGTACACCCGCATGCCGGCGCCGCGGAACCAGTAGTAATGCTTGGGATGGCTTGCACTGGCCCTGACGGCATAGATGTCACCCGCGATCGCGCCCTCGGCATGCGGGCTGCCACCGATGAAATAGATGCGCGAGTCCATGGAAATTGCCATCACGGGCATTTCAGTCATATTCAGGCCATCCTGGCCGGCCTTGCGCATGATCATCTGCTGCCCGCCCGGTCGCGACCAGCGCGGCTGGGTGATCGACAGGTCATGCAGGGGTCCCGATATGGTCGCCGGGTTCACCATCAGCGTCGGCTTCGCGATCGGCTTGGCGTCCTGCACATAGAGCCTTGGAAGCCCTTTCGCGCCAGGGCCCATCTGCGGCACCGCGATCAGCGCAATGCGGTGCCCGCTGTGGGAAATACGGAATTCGCGGACATTCAAGTAGCTGGATGTCAGGATCTCGAGCGGGCCGCCCGCCACTGGTACGGCGGCGACGTATTGAGCCGCATTCGTGCGGCCGGTTTCCGGAGCAGGCGTGTACAGGAACGCAATGCGCTTGAGATTGTGCATCCATTGCATGCCATGGGCCAGGCCGTCGATGTCGGCGAGCTTGCGGGGCCGTCGATGCGCCGACCGCAGCGCATACATGTCGATCACCCAGATCTCGCTGTGGACCGATCCGGCCGAATCCTTGCGATGCGTCATGACGGCAAGCTCGCCCCAACGCGGCGTCCAGCTCAATCCGCTTTTGGCGCACCCACCCGGAATCGCGACGGCATGGACGTGCCTTCCGGTTGGGCTTCCGAGCATCAGCGTGGTCTTGCCTGCATCCGCGGTGATCCACGCAAGGTATTGGCCATCATCGGACAACGCGACCGCGGGAATTTGCTTGACTTGCATACTCCCGGACGGCGATGCGGCCCGCGCCGCAGGCGCGATGGCGAACGCCGCCGCGACGATTGATGCAGACAAAGCGCAAAGAGCCTTCATGACAAGCTTCCCTTCAAGACACACGCAAGGTACCGCTGCGGCGCATGTCGCCGGGTGACGCACCGCACATGCAACGCCTTGCACCGAAAAACGAAGACGTGTGGCGCACGTCAAGAGCATGGGCCGGTCGTCACTTTGCCGCGACGGCCACCAGATTGATGGTTCGTTGCGGACTGCACTGGCGCGCCGACACGTCCCGCTCCCGCAATACCGGAGGCCCATCGGAATTCGGGTATTCGAAGTAGGCCACCTTGCCGCCGTACGGACCGCCGGCGAAAGCCATCGAACCCGGGCCGTGGCCATCCGTAATGGTGCCCGGAATGGTGCATAACACGGTGCTGTCCCGCCACGAGTAACGTTGTTGCGGTCCGATTTGGGCGTCGGAAGCGGTGTAACCCATGAGTTGCGTCGAACCACCCACTATCCGGGTGGCGAACGCGCTGGTACCCATGGTGGGCATGAACCACGCGAGGCTGCCCTGTTCGGTGCTGGTCAGGTTTGCGATGGGCACCTTGTGGCTGGCCATGCGCAGATAAAGGTTGCTAGCCACGATTGCCGAGCCGGTCGCGGACTTGCCGAGGAAAAACAGAGAACCGGGTTGCCCGGCTCCGAAGCTCCAGCGCGGTGAGCGGATCTGCACATTGTGCAGGGCGCCCGTGGCCGTGGCCGGATCGAGCGCCAGTCGGGTCTGCCCGTCGGTGACCATGTACAGCTTCGGCGGCGCCGAGGCCTCCACCGCAGGCGTCGCGGTATAGGCCAGATTGTTGGCGAAGCGCGACAGGTGGAACTCGTGGACGTCGAATCCGGCCGGTGATTCGATGTGCAGCGCCCCACCCGAAGCGGGCACCGCGGCAATCACGCTGGTGTGCGACCCGGCGCGTGCCGCGGGCGTGTACAGGAATGCAATGACCTTGCCGTCGCTGCGCCACTGCAGTTGCGAGGCTGTGCCGTTGAAGTCCGCAAGCTTGCGCAAGAAGTGCGGGTCGTGGACGTCCAGCACCCACAACGCGCCGCTCGATTGCACATCATGCGACGATCCGGACTTGCAATCGGACAGGATGGCCAGACGGTTGCGGTGCGGTGCCCAGTGAACCGATACGGCTTCGCAGCCGCCGGGAATCGTGATCGCATGTGCATTGCCGCCTTCGGCGTTCGCGACGGTCAATACGGTTCTGCCGCGGTGCAGCGTGATGGCCGCGAGGTACTGGCCGTGCCGGGACAAGGCAATCGCGGGGATTCCCGTGATTTGCGCGTGTCCAGGTTGTGGCGCAGCCCATATGGCGGGCGCAAAGGCAAGGATCGCTGCGGCGGTGCCAATGAGAAAAACGAAACGGTAACTTTTCATACGCTTCTCCTTGCCAGCGAATATTCAGGTGGTACTCCTGGTTGCATGACGAGTCAAGCGCAGGCAACTCATCTCGCGGGACGGGCAATGTCGCTCGCCCGTCCAACCACGGTCCCGGCCCGGCCGCCATGCCGCTGTACCGCTCAACGCGTCGAAGCGTCTGCGACGTCTGCGCCGTTCGGCAAGACCGCAGGGGGCGGTTGCGTGGAGAGGATTCCGGAGCGCACGATGGGTGGCTGCCCCGTGGAGTTCTGCACGAAGGCGATGCGCGGACGGTGACGCCATGACAGCGACACCGATAGCGGCTCCGTGCCGTCCGTCAGCGTGCCGGGCAGGCTGAAGAAGACTGCGCATGGCCTGCTGGAGCCCCTGCAACCCACAAAACTTCCGTGGCCGTAAGCCACCACTTCCACGCTGTCGCCGATACGCCGCGTGCCGACGATGCCACGCCCGGTCACCTTGAACCACGACGGTTTGACCGCCGGGCCCAGTGTCAAGTTGAAAAGCGATCCACCCTTCGCGGGCACTCTGTAAAGGTTGCCGGCCGCTGCTGCAGTGGAGCTCTGGGTTGCGAGGAAGTAGACCCGCGTGCCGTTCAGTGCGAAGCGCGGCAGCCGAAGATACTGGCCACGCAGCTCGTTTGAGGTCTGCGTGTCGACGATCAGCACCGGTTTGGCCGAGGCCTCGGCCCATTGGGTATAGAGACGGGTGGCCGCGCCGCCGTTGCTGTTTTGTGGCGCAACCGTATACACAAACCTCTGCGGGCCGGTGGCCGACCAGTCGAATGCCCGCACGTTCAAGTTGGCGGGGGTGAGCACATCGGGCGCACCGCCGGTGACGCCGACGCTGGCGACGCGTTGATTGGCGTCACCCGGGGCATACAGGAAAGCAACACTCTTGTCACCGGCGGTCCAGCGCATGCCGTGGGCCAGTCCGGAAAAGTGGGCAACTTCACGAGGTGGCTTGTTCGCATTGACGTCCAGCAGCCATATCGCACTGGTGGTGTCGGCGCAGTGCATCATGACTGCCAGCTTGTTCCAGCGCCGGGCCCAGCGCAGACCGGTTTCGGTGCAATCGCCGGGAATGTTGACGGCGCGGGCATTGCCGCTGCTGGCCGATCCCAGCATCAATTCGGTCTTGCCGGCATTGGCAGCGATCCAGGCGAGATGCTGGCCGTCATAGGACAACGACACGGCAGGAAAATGCGTGATCGAACCGGCGGCTTGCGCAGCAGGTGGCATGGCCCGTACCGATGGCGAGCACACGGCTGCGGCAAGTGTGATCGCGAGAGCGAGCGTGAGATTGCGTTTGCCAGCGTTCATGATGCACCTCCTCGGGTATCCGACAAATTGAATATGCGCCTGTGGATGCGGTCGCACAAGTGTCGCTGTGACCACAATCACTGCGACGTGGCGACTACTTCCATGGCCTGCTGGGTTGCGTTGGTCGACGACACGTCGTGGTCTGGGGCGGAATTGATCGAGGTGACCGCGGGAGGTCGCCCATGTATATGAGACCGCGCTGCACCTCCGGCCCTTGCACAGCAGTTGCCGCGCATACGCCCCGTGCGGACGCCCGCCCAACAACAGTGAGGGGGTTGTAGCCGAAGATCAGGGGCCGCGCCCGCAGCACATGCGGTTACCGGTCCTGAAACGTGTGTCGTTTCGGCTGCGACAGGGTTTCGTCCGGCCTGATCACGGACAGGTTGTCGGCGACGTCGCCTGGTGCAATGGCGGGAGCATGTTCCGTCGCATCCCGGGGCGCGTGATGCTGCGCCCTGAGCAGGCTTTCCATCTGCTTCTTTAATGCTTCCATTTGCACGGTGTGCCGGTGCAGCGCGGCCATGACTGCCCACAGCAGGATGCACAGCACGACAAGCAGGATGCCGATGTCGGTGGTCGTCACAAGTGTTCCCTCGGGGCCGGGCCGACGGTGTCCGAAGGATCCATCCGATCCACCCGCCCCTTCATGCCCGCCAAGGATACAAGCAATTACCGTGCCCGTACCGAAGTCTGAACAAGCTGCCGCCGCGGAGTTCCGATTGTCGGCCGCAGGATCGCATACGCTCGAGGGCGCGGGATCACGGAATCGCTTACGTTCGCTGCGGAAGGCTCGACTTCAAGTCCGCACACGTGAAACCGATCCTCACTTTACTGAATATATTATCCAAACAAGCAGCGTGATTCACGGACGATTAAATAACGTAAATGCATTCGTAGTATGCGGACTGCAAATCGAAACATTTATTTAAGTATTCAGCACGTGTTTGAACGGTGTGCACATACTGGAGTTTTCAAGCAGTCGGAATCCAAGGATGATCACCGCGGCACACACGATTTTTTCAGCCTGTATCGTATCGTTGGGTGCCTCCGCACTTGGCCTGTGCGTGCTGGTACCGATCAGCAAGCCCGTCGGTTTGCTCGACTATCCCGACGCACGCAAGCGGCATGCCTTCGCCACGCCATTGGTCGGGGGGTTGTCGATCTTTGTGGGCATGGTGGCCGGCTGGTTCTGGCTCGGCCTGATGCAGCGATTCGACAACATCGTGCTCGGGACCGCGTGCGTGCTGGTTGTACTCGGCGCGATCGATGACCGCTACGACTTGCGCGTGAGCCTGCGGGTTGCCGTGCAGGTCGCGGCGATCCTGATCGTGATCGCGGCGACCGGCGTGTACGTGCATTCGCTGGGAACACTGGACGGACACGACTTGACGCTCGGATGGCTGGGGATCCCGTTCACGGTTGTTGCGGTAATCGGCTTGATCAACGCATTCAATCTGATGGATGGCATCGACGGATTGGCCGGCTGCCTTGCATTGGTCAGCGCAGGCGCCATCATGCTGCTCAGCGATTCGTCCACGCCCAGCGATCTGGCCGTGATCGTGCTATTGCTGGCGGCGGCGGTATATCCGTATCTCGTTTCCAATCTCGGCTTGCTCGGTCGCAAGGCCAAGGTTTTCCTGGGTGATTCCGGCAGCGTGGTGCTCGGTTACATCATCGCCTGGACGCTGATCGCGTTGAGTCAGAGCACGCCGCGCCGGATTACGCCGGGGTTGGTGCTGTGGTGCGTGGCGCTGCCGGTCATGGACACACTGACCGTGATGTTTCGCCGCCTGAAGCGCGGGGTGTCGCCGTTCACGCCGGACCGCACCCACGTCCATCATTTGCTGATGAACGCCGGAATGGGGCCGCGCCGGACCCTGATATGTCTCGTGGCATTCGCCGCGGTGCTGCCGTGTGCAGGCTTCGTCATCCACGCGGAACTGGGCGCAATCGGGAACCTGGTTGCGTTCCTGGTGGTGCTGGTGCTGTATGGCGCCTTCACCCGTCATCTGGAGCACAAGCAGGCTTCGCGCGCGGTGTCCGCCGCCGCACAACCGGTGCCCGGCAAGATCGATTCCTGAGCCACGCGGGATCCGCGTCGCACGATGGCGTCCGTCAAGCCGCCGCAACGGTGTCCGGACGATCCATCACCTCATCCCAGGTCTCCAGCGTGCGCCGGATCACGATGCGTTCGTCGAATCGGGCCAATGCCTTGGCGCGTGCCGCACGCCCGAACCGTCTGGCCAGATCGGGCGCGTCCAGCAGGCGCAGTATCGCGGCATGCAATGCAGCGGCGTTTCGCGGCGGCACCAGCAAGCCATCCTCGCCATCATTGACCACGTCACGACAGCCCGGCATGTCGGTGGTGATCAGCGCCGTCGCACAGGCCGCTGCTTCGATCAATGATTTGGGCAGGCCTTCGCGGTAGTAGCTCGGCAACACCACGATGTCGGCCGACGCGAACAGCGCCGGCATGTCATCGACGTGGCCGGTCCACTCGATGAGGCCTTCCCCGACCCAGCCGCGTACGGTGGCTTCGGGCACTGCCGCCGGATTGCCGGGGTCGGATGCGCCCGCCAGTACAAAGCGCACCTTTTTTCCTTGCGCGCGCAGGCTGCGGGCTGCCTGCACGTATTCCGCCAAGCCTTTTTCCCAGAGCAAGCGTGCCGCCAGCACCACGCGGGGCGGGTCATTGGCGGTCCTCGATGGCGGCACGAAGCGCGTGCAATCCACGCCGGAGCCGGGAATCACGCGCAGGCGTCCGGATTCGATCAGACGGTGGCCGATGAACATGCCGGCATCATCCGGGTTTTGCAGGATCAAGCGCGAGCGCTTGCCGCGCAGCGCAGCGCGCAACATTGCGCGTACCAGCGGGCGCAGCAGGCGTGCACGCCGATCGTGGCTTGCAAATACGTAGCCCAGGCCCGCCACCGCGTTGATCCGAGCAGGCACGCCGGCGGC
>JBOHYV010000043.1:0-10841 GCA_050738135.1 Rhodanobacteraceae bacterium
CGCGCGTTCGAGTACCGGGCGGAAGCGTTCGATCGATTCGTCGATCGAAGCGTTGATGTTCTTCTGGTTGAACGCTTCGCTGGCGGCGGTGAACACCGCGATGCTGGTGACGCCAGCCGCACGCGCACGCTCGTAGCCCTGCATGTTCGGCACCAGCGCCGGATAGTCCACGCCGGGTTTGCGAGTGATACCCGCGTACACTTCTTCGGCGTCGGCCAGTTGCGGCACCCATTTGGGGCTGACGAAACTGGTGGCTTCGATGGTCTCGAGGCCGCACGCCGACAGCCGGTCGATCAGTTCGATCTTGACCGGCGTGGGGACGACGGTTTTCTCGTTCTGCAGACCGTCGCGGGCGCCGACTTCGACGATGCGGACATGGTTGGGGAGCATGCAGGGTCCGGTTCAAGCGAGGGGTGCGGATTCGTGATGCAAAATGATGTCGGGGTAAGCTGATTGCAAGGCGCTGCGACGCAGGTCGCGGTCATTCGTCCTTGAACGTGACCAGCACCGTGTCGGCTTCCACGAATTCACCGACGGCGGCGGATATTTTTTCGATCGTGCCCGCGCGCGGCGCCTTGAGCGAAAGCTCCATCTTCATCGCTTCCAATACCAGCAGTTCCTGGCCAACCTCGACCTTGTCGCCGGCTTTCGCTTTCACCAGCACGATGCGGCCCGGCATCGGCGCGGCGATCTGGTCGGCGGCCGTGGTCTCGCTCGACTCCCATGCAAATGCCGGCACGCGTTCGAAGCGCCAGCGGGCGCCTGCGCCGTCGTGCAGCAACACGCGTGCGGTATCCGCGCGTACCCGGAGGCGTCGCGATTCGCCACCGAATCGCGCGCTCAGGACCTGGCCGTCCCAGCGCGCGCCGGTGATTTCGCACTGCGTGTCGCCACGTTGCAGCCTGAAGGCGCCGGCGTGACCGCGGGCCTCGACTTCGTGGCGGACGCCCCGGGTGGAGAAGGCAATGATGCGCTTGCCGGCGTGGCCAATCCGCCACGCGTCGGCGCGATTCCATGGTGAGTGGGGATCGGCCGGGCTGCCAACACGCCGTCGTTCATCGTCCAACAGGGCCGCGACGGCGGCCGCGAACAGCGTCGGGGGATCGGGTTCGGCATCGCCCGACACGAATTCGTCGAGATGGCGATCGAGATAGCCCGAATCGATGCGGTGTTCGATCACCGTGGGGTGTCGCACCAGCCGTTCCAGGAATGCGACGTTCGATTTCGGCCCCACGATTTCCGTTGCGGCCAGCGCCTCACGCATCCGTTGCAGTGCCGATGGGCGATCCACGTCCCACACGATCAGCTTGGCGATCATCGGATCGTAGAAGATCGTCACCGTATCGCCTTCGGCCACCCCGCCGTCGAGACGCACCTGCGGCGACGGTTGCGGCAATTGCAGACGCGTGAGCTTGCCCGAGCTCGGCAGGAAGCCATGATCGGGGTCTTCCGCGTACAGGCGTACTTCGATGGCATGTCCGCGTGATTGCACCTGGTCCTGGGTCATCGGCAACGCTTCGCCGTCGGCGATGCGCAATTGCCATTCGACCAGATCCACGTCGTGGGTCATCTCGGTGACGGGGTGCTCGACCTGCAGGCGGGTGTTCATTTCCATGAAGTGGAAATCGCCCGGACTTCCATCGGCATGCTGGCCGACGATGAATTCCACCGTGCCGGCGCCGACGTAGTCGACGGCCCTGGCAGCCGCGACGGCCGCGGCGCCCATCGTGGCGCGACGCTTGGCGTCGAGGAAAGGCGAGGGCGTTTCTTCCAATACTTTCTGATAGCGCCGTTGCGCCGAGCATTCGCGCTCGTCGAGGTGGATCACGTTGCCATGGCGGTCGCCGAATACCTGGAACTCGATGTGGCGTGGATGCTCGATGTAGCGTTCGAGCAACATCGACGCGTCGCCGAACGACGCCTGCGCCACGCGCTGCGCGGTCGCCAGCGCGTCGGGAAACCCGGCGTCGCTGCGCACGATCTGCATGCCCTTGCCGCCACCGCCGGCCGAGGGCTTCAGGATCAACGGGTAGC
Source organism: Rhodanobacteraceae bacterium (assembly GCA_050738135.1). Lineage (GTDB taxonomy): Bacteria > Pseudomonadota > Gammaproteobacteria > Xanthomonadales > Rhodanobacteraceae > 66-474. Next base: position 2,035 of record JBOHYV010000043.1, read on the forward strand.
CGATCTTGTGTGCCTGTTCGGCAAGGAATCCGTTGTCCTGGTTGTCGCCGCTGTAACCGGGGACCAGCGGTACCTTGTGCCGGGCCATCAGGTTCTTGGCGGCCGATTTCGAACCCATCGCCTCGATGCTTTCCGGGTCGGGCCCGATGAAGACGATGCCGGCACCGATGCAGGCGCGCGAGAAGGCCGTGTTTTCGGAAAGGAATCCGTAGCCCGGATGGATTGCCTGCGCGCCGGTTTTTTTCGCGACCTCGATGATCGCGTCGATGCGCAGGTAGGACTCGTCCGGACGCGGGCCGCCGATCGGCCAGGCCTCGTCGGCCTGGCGCGCGTGCTGCGCATCCTTGTCGGCTTCCGAATACACCGCGATGGTGTGGATGCCCAGCCGGCGGCAGGTGCGGATCACGCGACAGGCGATTTCGCCGCGATTGGCGATCAGGACTCGTTCGAACACTTATTCTCCCTCCCGGTAATCGCGTGCATCTTCGCGACGGGCGAAATGCGTGAAAGGGCCGCGGCAGGCGTCAATGCCGTGCACGGCGAAGCCGGAGACATTGATGACAGGGGTGGCCATGTTTTTCATCCGGTTCATTCGGGTGTGTGGCAGACCGCTTCGATGTTGTGGCCGTCGGGATCCAGCACGAACGCCCCGTAATAGTGTTCGTGGTAGTGCGGGCGCAATCCGGGTCTGCCGTTGTCACGACCGCCCGCAGCGAGCGCGGCCCGGTGGAACGCATCGACGTCGGCCCGCGCCCTTGCCGTGAACGCGATATGGAAGCGCCCGCGCAGGGTGCCTTCGCCGTCACCGATCCAGAAATACGGTTTGCCTGCTTCGCCGAACCCGGCATGTGAAGTACCGCCGGTCTGTTCCGCGGTGACCTCCATCACCAGCCCGATCCCGAGCGGTTCGAGTGCGGCGGCGTAGAACTTTTTGCTGCTGAGGAAATTGGAAACGGGAAACCCGACATGGTCGAGCATGAGAGTTACTCCTTCGCCAGCCACGGTGGCGATCGTTTGTCGAGAAAGGCGGCCAGCCCGAGCTGGCCCTCCGCCGAGGCGCGCAGGCGTGCGATGAGCTCGGCATTGTCGGCGTCATTGAGCGCCGCCGCTTCCGGTGTCATGCCGGCGGTGCGCAACGCAAGCCGTTTGGCTTCGTGCTGCGCGATTGGCCCGCCCTTGGCCAGGAAATGCAGCTGGCGATCCACGGCTTCATCGAGTTCTTCGGCCGCGACGCACTGGTGCAGCAACCCGATGCGTTCAGCCTCGGCGGCATCGATGATTTCCGCGCTGACAAACAATCGTCGTGCCTGGCGCGGCCCCACGGCTTGCATCACGTAGGGCGCTATGGTTGCCGGTACCAGCCCGAGTTTCACTTCGGAAAGCGCGAACTTCGCGCCGTCGACGCCGATCGCGACGTCGCAGCAGGCGACGAGACCCACGCCGCCGCCGTAGGCCGAACCATTGACGCGCGCGATGGTGGGTTTGGGAAAGAATTGCAAGGCGTGCAGAAGTTTCGCGAGGCGCAGTGCGTCGTCGCGGTTTGCTTGCGCGCTCGCCTTCGTCATTCGCCGCATCCAGTTGAGGTCGGCGCCGGCGGAAAAGGTGGGGCCGCCGCCCGTCAGCACCAACGTGCGGATGCCGGCATCGACGGCCAAGGTCTCCAGCGCCGCGGTGGTTTCGGCGATAAGAGTGTCGTCGAACGCGTTGTGAACCTGCGGGCGGTTCAGCGTCAGTATTGCTGCCGTGCCCTTGCGCTCGATCAGGATGCTTTCGGCCATTGTTGAATATCCAGCCAAAACAAGGAGGATAACGGCTCCGCGTGTCGGGCCGGTTTTGCACCCGGTCACGGCCAGGCCGGAATGGCCGGCTGAACACGCACAATACAGCGGGGTTGCCTTTATAAATGAGAACGATTAGCATTCACTATCGACGCCGATTGATGCCCAGGGTGAATGCGGAATCGTGCGATGCGCAGACTGATTTGGACAATGGCAATTCTTTTCGCAGGCGTCGCCGTGACGGCGAGCGCAGGCGCAAAAGTCGCGCCCGCGTATCACCTGACCTTGCAGAACCACAAGTTCGTGCCAGCGACGCTGAAGGTGCCCGCGAATACCGAGTTCAAGGTGCTGGTGACCAATCGCAACCCGACGCCTTCGGAATTCGAGAGCACCGATTTCAACCGCGAGAAAATCGTGCTGCCGGATTCGACCATCGCGGTGTTCATCGGACCGCTCGACAAGGGCACCTACAAGTTCTTCGACGATTTCGACCACGCCACCACCGGCGTGTTGATCGTGGAGTAGGCAGAGTAAGCAACCCATGTTAGGTATCGCGCTGCTGGTCTTTCGCGAAGTGCTGGAAGCGGCACTGATCGTCACCGTGGTTGCGGCGGCCACGCGTGGGGTGCCGCGGCGCGGCGTGTTCGTAGGCGGCGGCATCGCGCTGGGCGTGATTGGCGCGATCGTTGTCGCCGTGTGCATGGGTTTCATCGAAGGCTCGCTGGGCGGCGTAGGCCAGGAAGTCTTCGAGGCCGCGGTGCTGCTGACAGCAGTCGTGATGATCGGCTGGCACGTCACCTGGATGTCGAGTCACGGCAAGCAAATGGTTCAGCAGATGCAACTCGTCACCGATTCGGTGAAGACGGGGTCGAGTTCCATTGCAATCCTGCTGGCGGTGGTGGCGCTGGCGGTGCTGCGCGAAGGCTCCGAGATCGTGCTGTTCCTGTTCGGGATGGCCGCAGGCGGTGCCGGCAGGCTCGGTTTCTTCGCCGGCGTTCCGGCGGGTCTCGCGGGCGGCGTCGCAGTAGGGTTCGCGCTGTATTTCGGGTTGTTGCGCATCCCGATCCGCTACTTCTTCAGCGTGACCAACTGGATGCTGGTGGTGCTGGCGAGCGGACTGGCCGCAAGCGCCGCCGGTTTCCTGATCCAGGCCAACCTTTTGCCGGTGTGGGGCAGCCAGCTGTGGGATACGTCGTGGCTGCTCTCGAACGGCTCCATCGTCGGCCAGGCGGTGCACATCCTCACCGGCTACGAAGCGCGCCCGGCCGGCATGCAACTGGTGTTCTGGATCGCGACGTTCGCGATTCTCGTCACCGGCATGCGCATGGTATCGCGGCACATGGCCCTGCGGCGACGCCGCGCGCGGCCGGTCGCAGCGTAGTACGTTTCAACCTGCGCCGAGCCCGCGCCATGGCCCTGGGAGACCACCGCCATTCTGATCCGCGATGTCAATCCGGATTTGAGCCGAATGCAATATCGCGTGCGGCGCGTTCCAGGATGGCGATCACGCGCTCGCCTTCGGCTTTGTCCCATTTGGTGATGCGCATTGCCAGCGCGTGTTTCAGCATGTGCATGGTTTTGCGCAGGGCCATCGGGGCCGCCAGCTTGGCGGCGAAGCGGGCCTTGCGTTCGGTACTCGCGGTGACCGCCTCGACGGCGTCACGATTCTTGTCGAGAAATGCGCGCCCTTCGCCGGTAATGGCATAGCGCTTGCGCCCGCTTTCTTCGCTTTGTGCTGCGACATGGCCCATCTCCTCGAGCATCGTGAGGGTGGGGTAAACCGTGCCAGGACTCGGCGAATATTGGCCGTGGAACATGTCTTCGATGGTGCGGATCAACTCGTAACCGTGGCGCGGCTCCTGTTCGATGAGTGCCAGCAGCAACAACTTGAGGTCGCCGTGGCCAAACATCCGCCCGCGGCCACCGCGGCGTCCGCCGCCACGCAGATCATTCCAGTCGGGGAAAAAACCGAAGTCGTCAGGGTGTGAATGGTGATGTCCCCGGAAAGGGCCGCGGCTGGCGTAGCACGCGTGGTCATCGCCCCGATCGCCATCCCGGCCGAACGGGTACTCGCGATCCATGGCGTGCAATTCGTGGTGCAACCGGTGATGCATGTGCATGAATGGCCCTCCACAGTAGTGCATATCTACGATATATCTAAACATATGCGAATACAAGCGCCGTGAGATGCGGCGAGCGCGCCTCAGGCGCGTACGGTGGCGGTGCGCGAAGGTGGGCGGGCGTGGCCGGTCGGGCGCCGGGTTGCGGAGGTACCGCGCGTCGGGTGCGCAGCCTACATCCGGAATACGCCGTAGCGCTGCGGTTCGATCGGCGCGTTCATCGACGCGGAGATTGCGAGCCCCAGCACGCGACGGGTATCGGTGGGGTCGATGATGCCGTCGTCCCATAACCGCGCACTGGAATAATAAGGACTGCCCTGGCGTTCGTACTGTTCGCGGATCGGCGCCTTGAAGGCGTCCTCGTCTTCCTTCGACCACGACTTGCCGGCGGCTTCGATGCCGTCGCGCTTGACCGTCGCCAGCACCGAGGCGGCCTGTTCGCCGCCCATTACGCTGATGCGCGCGTTCGGCCACATCCACAGGAAACGCGCGCCGTAGGCGCGCCCGCACATCGCGTAGTTGCCGGCGCCGAAACTGCCGCCGATCACCACCGTGAATTTCGGTACGTGCGAGCAGGCGACGGCGGTGACCATCTTGGCGCCGTCCTTGGCAATGCCCGCCTGCTCGTATTTCCTGCCGACCATGAAGCCGGTGATGTTCTGCAGGAACACCAGCGGTACGTTGCGCTGGTTGCACAATTCGATGAAGTGCGTGCCCTTGAGTGCGCTTTCGGAAAACAGGATGCCATTGTTGGCGACGATGCCGACGGGATAGCCGTGGATGTGCGCGAAGCCGGTGACCAGGGTCTTGCCGTAGCGCGCCTTGAATTCGTGAAGCTCGGAGCCATCGACGACGCGCGCGATGACCTCGCGGATGTCGAACGGTCGGCGGGTATCTTCCGGAATCACGCCGTAGAGTTCTTCCGGCGAATATTCCGGTTCGCGTGGTTCGGCCAGCGCCAGCGGCATGGCCTTCTTGCGATTCAACGCCGCGACGATGTCACGCGCGATCGACAGCGCATGCGCGTCATTCTCGGCGAAGTGATCGGCGACGCCGGAAATGGAGGTGTGCACGTCGGCACCGCCCAGGGTTTCGGCATCCACGACTTCGCCGGTCGCGGCTTTCACCAGCGGGGGGCCACCGAGGAAAATCGTGCCCTGTTGTTTGACGATGATCGCTTCATCGCTCATCGCCGGCACGTAGGCGCCCCCGGCGGTGCAACTACCCATGACCACCGCGATTTGCGGGACGTTGAGCGCCGACATGCGCGCCTGGTTGTAGAAGATGCGACCGAAGTGTTCCTTGTCGGGAAACACCTCGTCCTGCAACGGCAGGAACGCACCGCCGGAATCGACCAGGTAGATGCAGGGCAGGCGGTTTTCCAGCGCCACTTCCTGGGCGCGCAGATGTTTCTTTACCGTCATCGGAAAATACGTGCCGCCTTTTACGGTGGCATCGTTGGCGACGATCAGCACTTCGCTACCGTTGACGCGACCGATGCCGGTGATCAGCCCGGCGCCGGGCGCGGCATCGTCGTACATGCCGTGCGCGGCCAGCGGCGACAGTTCGAGAAACGGCGAGCCGGGGTCGAGCAGGCCACGGATGCGTTCGCGCGGCAGCAGCTTGCCGCGGGCGACATGTTTTTCGCGTGCCCGTTCGCTGCCACCCTGGGCGGTATGGGCGAGCGTGGATTTCAATTCCTCGGTGAGCTTGCGCAGGCTCGCGGCGTTGGCGCGGAACCCATCGCTGCGGGTGTCGATGCGGGAGGGGATCACGGGCATGTTCGATTCCGTGGCGTGCACGAGCGCGAAGCCAGCATTCTATCGGCAGTCGAACCGGGACAAAAAACCGGCCGCACAAGGCGGCCGGTCGGAATGCAACGGGATGCAGCGAAGGTCAATGGCTCTTCATGGCATCCTTGGCTTTGCGGGCAGCATCCTTGGCTGCTGCACCGGCCTGGCCGGCCTTGTGCGCGGCGTCCTTGATGGCGGCCATTGCATTGCCGCTGGAAGCGGCACCGGCGGTGCTGGCGGGAGCGGGCATCGCGGTCGAGGCAGGCATCGGGGCGGTGGAAGGCGGCATCGCATTGCTTGCAGCCTGCGCAGCCGAACCCGCGGCGGCGGCGGCGGAACTGGCGGCCTGCGCGGCGCTGCTGGCGGCTTGTGCGGCGCTGTTGGCGGCAGACGAGATGGCCGTGGCGGCGTTCTGCGCCTCGGTGGCGTTGGATTGATTCTGGCCGGACTTGCCGCACGCCGACAGCGACAGAGCCATCGCCGCAGCGACGGCGGCCACGAGTACGGTACGGGTGAACTTCATTGGATATCTCCTGGATGGGGCCGTGGAAGGCCACGGAAGTGGCCGCGCTATTAAACCGCGTCCGCCTGAATAACGCCAGCATTTCGCCATTTCACGCGCAGATAACGTTCAGTCGGCGCTTATCGCCGGAGCGGTACAAACCATCAACCGCGGTCCGCCCTTCAGGGTCTTTCGATTGCAATCGCGGTGGCTTCGCCGCCGCCAATGCACAGCGATGCCACGCCGCGTTTTTTCCCCGAATGGATCAACGCATAAAGGAGTGTGACCACGATGCGTGCGCCGGTGCAGCCGATCGGGTGTCCGAGCGCGCAGGCGCCGCCGTGCACGTTGAGTTTTTCGTGCGGAATCGAAAGATCCTTCATCGCGGCCATCGCGACCACCGCAAACGCCTCGTTGACTTCGAACAAATCCACATCCTCGATTTTCCAACCGGTTTTTTTCAGGACATTCCTGATTGCGCTGATCGGCGCGGTGGTGAACCACTCGGGTTCCTGCGAATGGGTGGCGTGCGCAACGATGCGTGCCAGTGGTTTTACACCGCGCGCTTTCGCGTCGTCGGCAGAGAGCAGCACGACCGCGGCGGCGCCGTCCGAAATGCTGGATGAACTGGCCGCGGTGACGGTGCCGTTTTCCTTGCGGAACGCCGGCTTCAACGTGGGGATTTTCGCGGGATCCACCTTGCCGGGCGTTTCATCCGTCGAAACCTGCACGTCGCCTTTGCGCGAAGGCACGGTGACCGTCGCGATTTCATCCGCGAACGAACCATCCTTCACCGCGGTCTGTGCGCGGCGCACCGACTCGGTGGCGAAGGCATCCTGCTCCTCGCGGGTGAAGTGGTATTTGTCGGCACAGGATTCGGCGAACAGGCCCATCGATTTGCCGTCGTACGGGTTGGTCAGGCCGTCCCACATCATGTGGTCAATCAGCTTGCCGTCGCCGAGCCGCAAGCCGCTGCGCACCTGCGCCATGTGTGGGGCATTGGTCATCGACTCCATGCCGCCCGCGACGACCACGTTGGCCGAACCGGCTTTCAGCAGGTCATGGCCGAGCATGATCGCCTTCATGCCGGAACCACACACCTTGTTGAGGGTGGTGCAGCCGGCCGACGGCGGCAGACCCGCTGCCAGTGCGGCCTGCCGCGCCGGCGCCTGGCCGAGGTTGGCAGGCAGCACGCAGCCCATCAACACTTCGCCAACGTCGCCCGGCTCGATACTCGATTGCTGCAATGCGGCGGCGATGGCGGCGGCCCCGAGCTTGGGCGATGGGAAACCGGTGAACTGGCCGAGAAACGCACCGATGGGCGTGCGTTTGGCCGCGGCGATGACGATATCGGACATGACTGGACTCCAGAATGATGTCGTGGGGACCAAGCCGCGGCGCGGAGCGACGTTGGCCTGGGTGAAGGCAATCTTCCACGAATTATGCGTCGTATGCTGCGCTGCCGCAAATATGGATGGTCGCGGACGCAGCGTGCGTGCAAAATGGCGTCCATGGCTGCGGCTTCGGATGGAGTGGAGGCACCCATGATCGACAGGCTCATACCGCCTTTGCATCGACGTGTCCTGCACGGCCTCACGCTGGGCGCGCTGATCGGTGTGTTGTCCGCCTGCGGCGGGGGTGGAAGCAACGGTGCGGTACGCACGACGCCGACCCAAACCCCGCCGCCACCGCCGCCCACGCAGCCGACGACGCCGCAACCGCCCGCCGACGCGCAGCTGTCGATCACCAATACTTACGCCGCGCATGCGGCCGGTTACACCGGCCAAGGCGTGGCGATCGGCATGGTGGACAGCGGCATCATGCGCAGCAACCCGACGGTCGCCGGGCGCGTCGCCAAGGAATACATCGACATCGATGCCAGCGGGAACGACACCAGCATCGATGACGTGGTAGGGCACGGGACCTGGACCTCGGAAATCGCCGCAGGCACGTCGTTTGCAGAGTTCCCCGGCGGCATCGCGTCGGGCGCGACCCTCATCTCCGCCCGCATCATCGACGACAACGCGCCCGACGACAACGGCAGCACGCCGCCGAGTACCGTCACCGCGGACGACGCGCAGTTTTTCCAGCAGGTCAACCAGCAGTTGATCAGCTCCAACGTCAAGGTGATGAACAATTCCTGGGGCGGCATTACCTGGGACACGAGCGACAGCAGCGTCAACCAGGCCTTCGACGCGGCCTACAGCCCATTCGTCAACCAGCAGGGTGGGCTGGTGGTGTTCGCGGCGGGCAACGATTCCGATGCCAATCCCAGCACCATTGCGGCGCTGCCCAGCGTCGCACCCGACCTTGCAAAGGGCTGGCTCACCGTGGTCGCGATCAACAGCAACGATCCGACCCAGCTCGACAGCTATTCCAACAAATGCGGCATCGCGATGGGCTATTGCCTGGCCGCGCCGGGCGACGTGATCGTGCTGGACAAGGACACCACTTCCAGTACCACCGACCCGACCTACTGGAATGTTTCGGGCACATCGTTCGCGGCGCCGCAGGTGTCGGGCGCGGCGGCGCTGGTGTGGCAGGCGTTTCCGTATTTCAGCAACGATCTGGTGCGGCAGACGATCCTCGGCACCGCCGATCCACTGGGTGGCTC
>JBOHYV010000044.1:0-10778 GCA_050738135.1 Rhodanobacteraceae bacterium
TTCAAGACCCATTCCACCGACACGAAAAAGGAGACCGCCAAGGCAAAGTCATCCACCCCATGAGGTAAGCTGCACCCCAAACCGGTGGCTCAACTTCAGATGAAAAACCCGGCTCAGTATTAAGTGTAAATCAACAATCTGCTGACCTGGCGCGGCCTCGACGTCTTTGGCTAGCGCCCGCATGCGCTGCATCTCCACCTGCAGCTTCTCGACCTTCTCCCGCAGCCGCGTCGTACGCGCTTCGGGAACCGGCGCTGCGCCCTCGCGGTCGGCGCTATCCAACGCCGACAGATACTTCGCCACGCTCTTCTCAATCTCCTCGATCCGGCGTTTCACCTTGGCCGGGGTGTAGTTCCGGTCGCGGTTGTTGACCGCCTTGAACTTGCTGCCATCGATGGCGACCAAGGCCTGCGAGAATAGATTCAGCCGACGGCACAACATCACGAACTCGCGGCAGACCCGGCGAATCGCCGAACCGTTGTCCTTCCTGAAGTCGGCGATCGTCTTGAAGTCGGGCGCCAGCCGACCGGTCAACCACATCAGCTCGATGTTCCGCTGCGCCTCGCGTTCCAGTCGACGACTCGACTGCACGCGATTGAGATAGCCGTAGATGTAGATCTTGAGCAACGTGGCCGGGTGATAGCCCGGGCGACCAGTTACTTGTGCAATCGTGCGGTCAAAACCCAGCGTGGTCAGATCAAGGTTGTCGACGAACACGTCCACCACCCGCACCGGGTTGTCTTCGTTGACGTAGTCCTCGAGTCGGTCGGGAAGCAAGGCGCTCTGCGAACGGTCTTCCCTTTCGACAAAACGTCCCATCGGCAACTCCCGTCAGCACGATGATGCGAGTTTACCAACTGGGAGGTTTTCACACAGTCTGGGCCCAAACGAGACAGTCACGGCCCATGGCGGACTGCCCTGAAGCGGTCCCGCGGCGGGCCGCGGTGAGCTCAGTGACCCACCACTGAAATGGCCACGCCGTCGAGCGTTATTGGGTCGTTGAACCCACCCATGCCGCGTTACGAGGGCAACAGGCGAGTGGCTGACAAGGCACTTTCCCGCCTGACGCGCGGTTTCCCCTTCGCCCAAATGTACTATGGCTGGTGAATCGGGACTCCTTGCCGTATGCGCGTACTGATTGCTGAAGACGAGCCGAAGACGCAACGCTACCTTCAACAGGGTTTGCGTGAGCTCGGGTTTGCGGTCGAACTCGTCGGCGACGGCAATGCGGCGTTGACGCTGCTGCGCGAGCACTGGTTCGACGCGGCCGTGCTGGACATCATGCTGCCGGTGCGTGACGGCTGGAGCATCGTGAAGACCTTGCGCGCAGAGGCCAATCACACACCGGTGTTGTTCCTGACCGCGCGCGACCACGTGGAGGACCGGGTACGGGGGTTCGAGCTGGGCGGCGACGATTACTTGATCAAGCCATTCGCGTTCGCGGAACTGGTGGCACGGCTGCGTCATATCGCGCAAAGACCGGAGCCGGCTGGTGACTCCGCTCAGGTGGAAGTGGGCGACGTGCATTTCGACCTGTTGCGGCACCGGGTCGAACGTGCGGGTCAAACCTTGCAATTGACCCCGAAGGAATACGCCTTGCTGCTGCTCTTGGCCCGCCATCGCGGTCGAGTGCTGAACCGCACCCTGATTGCAGAAAGCGTCTGGGGGCTGTGCTTCGATGCGCAGACCAACGCCGTCGACGTGCTCGTGCGTCGATTACGGGCCAAGCTGGATGCTCCCTTTCCAACCTCGATGCTGCATACCGTGCGGGGCGTTGGCTATGTGCTGGATGCCGATGGCGATTGAGCCTGCCCGGCGCGCCTTGTCTATCGGCGCACGCCTGACGGTCCTCTACACCGTCGTGGTGCTGGGCGTCATGGTGGTGTTCGCGGTGGCGGTGATGTGGCAGTTGTCGTCGACCTTCAACGCGGAGCACCAGCGTTTCCTCAAGGACAAGGTCGCCGAACTGCAGACGGATCTGGACGCCGGGCACGGCAGCACCAAGGCCCTGCTCGCGGAGATTGACCGCGAAACGGCCGACCGCGGCGTCCGCCAGTACGAGGCGCGGGTGCTGGCTACGGACGGTCGGATGCTGGGCGAAACCCCGGGGATGCACACGAGTTTGCCGCCCGCCCTGTTCGACAAGACCGTGGCGTCCGGCGCCGCGTTTCACAGGCAGGTCATCGGCAATCGGGTGTTCGCGGTCGTCACGGTGCCACTGCGGGGTCGAACCGGGACGGTGGCCGCACGCCTGCAGATTGCACTGGACATCACGCGCGACCACCGTCTGCTGTCGTCGCTGCACCGCGCGATATGGTTGGCGTTCGGGATCCTCACCCTGCTGCTGGTGCTGGCGGGCTACGCGGTGTCTGCCAAGGGCCTGGCACCGCTCCAGCGCATCGTGAGGGCAGCGCGCGAGGTGACGCCTGCGCGCCTTTCCGCGCGCATCCCGACGGATCCGCCATGGCCGCGGGAGCTCGCCGAGCTGGTGCAGGTCTTCAACGCCATGTTGACGCGGCTGGAGGAGGCTTTCGCGCGCCTGTCGCGCTTTTCTGCCGATCTTGCGCACGAACTGCGCACTCCGGTGGGCAACATGAGCGGCGCGCTGGAGGTCTGCCTGTTGCGCGAGCGCGAGGGCAAGGATTATCGGTCCGTACTGGAATCCAATCTCGAGGAATGCCGGCGCCTCGCTGCGCTGATCGACAATCTGCTGTTCATGGCCCGCGTGGAACGCGCGAATGCGGCGATCCGCGTCGAGACGTTCGATGGCCGCGAGGCCTGCGAATGGGTGGTGGTGCAGCAGTTGCCCGCGGCGGCTGCCCGCGGGTTGGCCATCGAGGTGTCGGGAGACGCGCCGATCACGGCCGACCCGGTGTTGTTCCGACAGACCCTGACCAACCTGGTGGCCAATGCCATTCTGCATTCCGGGGCCCGTAGCGACATCCGCATCGAACTCGAAGCCGATCGGGCCGGCAGCATCGTGCGCGTCGTCGATCACGGTCTCGGTATCGACGCGGTACACCTGCCGCACCTGTTCGACCGCTTTTACCGGGTCGATCCGGCCCGCTCGCGCGGCAACGGACAAGGCACGGGCCTCGGACTCTCCATCGTCAAGACCATCATCGACCTGCACGCTGGGACAGTCGACATCCAAAGCGCGCGCGGTGAGGGAACGAGGGTGACCCTGCAGTTTCCCGCGGCGGATCACCAAACCGATGGCGGTACTGCGAGACGCGAGGCAGAACCGACTCGCGCTACATGACAGGAATGTCATGCAAGCGACCGGATTCTGTCGGCGTCGCCTCCCTAGACTCCGCTGATGCCGGCCGCGTACCGGTAATTAATTCGGAGTGGCCCACGGATGCAGTGGCGCGCAGCGTTGCTCGCGATCTTCACGACACCGGCGGTGGCGGCGCCGGTCACGTTGCCGGCGCGCGCGGTGCAGTATCGGCCTGAAGTGCACGCCTGGGCGCAAGTGCAAGCGCTGGCGCCGCTGCTGCTGAGTACTCCGGTTGCGGCGCGCGTCGCCAAGGTACTCGTCGTTCCCGGTCAGACCGTCAAGGCTGGCGAACCGCTGGTCACGCTGGCCGGCCCGCAACTGGAGGGCGAATTGTCGGTGGCGCGCGCCCACTGGCGGGCCGCGCAGCAAGAACTCGCTGCGGCACAGCGCACGGCGGCCTCGGCGAAGCGAACCTATCCCGTGGTTACCAACCGCCAGACGCTGGATGCGGCGCAAGCCGCACGGGCCGCTGCGGAAAACCAGGCGGCAGCGGCCCACTCTGCACTCGCAACACTGCAGGCCCAGCAAACGCTGAGCAGTCCGGCCGCGGCAGTGGTAAGCGAGGTGAACGCGGCGGCAGGATCCGATCTGCAAGCCGGCGCGCCTTTGCTCACCCTGTTCCCGCATGGATCGCTGTGGTTGCGTGTCGAGGTGTTCGGAAACCGGGCGTTGCCTGCCGTGACGATGGCGAGCTTCGTGCCCGCGGACGGCAGTTCGGCGATCGCAGTGCAACGGGTCGCCGAATTGCCCGCACGCGCGCCTGACGGCGCGCGCGTTATCAATTTCGCGGCGAACGGTTCGGCTCCCTGGCAGGCCGGCGAAACCGGCGACCTGGTCTGGCAGGGATCACCGCGAGCCGCCGTGGCCGTGCCCTCCGAAGCGCTGGTGTTGGACGCGGGGCGTTGGTACGTGCTGACCGACGTCCACGGCAAGCTCGCCGCACGGACGGTGACGCCGGGGCCGACACGCGGAAGCGATGTGCTGATCACGAAGGGTTTGCAGGCGGGTGTGCCCGTGGTGGTGCGGCAAGCGTATCTGCTGTTCCATCGCGACTTCTCGGCGCAGTATGCGCCCGCCGACTGATGCACATACCCGAGCGCCTGACGCGTCCGCTGGTATGGGCGATCGTGTACGCCGCGCTGCTCGGGTTCAGCGCGTGGGCGCTCTGGCACATTCCCGCCGAGGTGCTGCCGCGCTTCAATTTCCCGGAAATCAGCGTGGTCGTGCACGCACCGGGTTATGCCACCCTGGAAATGGAATCGCTGGTGGCGCGGCCACTGGAAGGCCAGTTGATGGGACTGCCGGGACTGATGTCGCTGCATACGACCATCGCCGAGGGTACCGCGGAGCTCGATGCGCGCTTCAGTCAAGATTCGAATTCTCAGCTTGCGCTGCAGGCGGTGTACAGCGCGATCGACCGTGCGCGCGCCAGCCTGCCTGGCGACGTCGCACCGTATGCGGAAATCATGGGCAACGCGGTCAACGAGGTCGCCGATTACGCCGTGTCCCTGCCCGCCGACGTTCCGCCCTGGCGAGCCGAAAACGCGATCCGCACGCACGTGTTGCCGGCGTTGCGGTCGCTGCCGGGCGTACAGCGGGTCGAGCTGTTCGGCGCGGGGCCTCCTACCTTGTGGGTCGAGCCGAATCCCGCCGCGCTGATCCAGCATCACGTCGGCGTGGAGGCCTTGGCGAAGGCAATCGGCAATGCCGTGGTGCTGGCACCGGCGGGGCGTCTCGTGCTTGGCCACCAGGACGTACTGCTGGAACTACGCGACCTGCCGCAATCCGCACACGACCTGTTGGCAGTACCGGTGCCCACGCCCGACGGCCCGGTGCCGCTCGCGGCACTGGCGCGCGTCGCGAACGCACCGCCAGCCGTGCACTACGGTGTGCAACTGGACGGTCGGCCCGGCTTGGGGCTGGTCGTGTTCAAGCAGCCGAACGCTTCGACGCTGCCGGTCGATGCCGCCGTCGCGCGCACGCTGCAGGCTTTGCAGGGACAACTTCCGCATGGAACACACTGGGTGTCCATTTACCGCCAGGGGCACCTGGTTTCGCTGATCGAAAGCGACCTCGCGCGCGACATGCTGATCGGCGGGGTGCTGGCGATCCTGGTGCTGGTCTGGTTGTTGGGCCGTCATCACGGCGTGGGCGTGCTGGCGTTGAGCATTCCGACCGCCATCGTGCTGGCGATTGGCGGGTTGTACGCCTTCGGCCAAAGCCTGAACCTGCTGACTCTGGGTGCATTGACCGTGGCCGTGGGCCTTTTGGTGGACGATGGCATCATCGTGCTGGAGGCGATCCAGCACCGCTGGGAAGCGGGAACGCCGGGTTGGGCCGGCGCGCGCGCGGGCGTCGCCGACATTGCGCTCGCCGACATCACCGGTACGCTCACCATCATCGCCGCCTATCTGCCGCTGCTCGCGATCAGCGGACTGGCCGGGTTGTTCATGCGTCCGTTCGCGCTCGCGATGAGCTTGGCGCTGCTTGCATCACTGCTGGTTTCCTTGACGCTGATTCCGCTGGTGCTGGTAAGGCACGGCGGCATTGGACGGGTTCCGGTCAGTGGCCGGCGTTTTCTCGGCTGGTTGATACGCGGCAACGAACGCCTGCTCGACCTCACTTTGCGCCGGCCCGGCTTGAGCGTGATCGGCGCTGCCACGCTGTTCGCGATTTCGCTCGGCGCGCTGGCGCTGGTGCCGGTGAATTTCCTGCCGCTGCCGAACGAGGGCGTGCTGCTCGACAGTTTCACGCTGCCACCCGGCACCTCGCTGGACCAGACCCTCGCGACCGCAGACCGGATGAGCGCTGCGCTCAAGGCCGACCCTGCGGTCGCGCACGTGTTTGCACGGATCGGGTCGGCCGAAAACACTGCCTATACCGAAAAAAGCTACGCTGGCGAAATCCAGATCGTGCTGAAGCCGGGCGTCGGCACCAACAGCCTGACCGGGCTTGCCGCGCACCTGCGCGAAGTCGCCCGGCAACCCGGTGTCGTGCAGAGCATCGACACGCCGACAATCGAGCGCGTGGGCGAGAGCCTGTCGGGTCTGCCGCAACCGTTCGAGATCACCCTGTTCGGCAATCGCATCGACGCGCTGCGGCGTCTCTCGCAACAGGTGGCGGCGCGGCTCAAGACCGTGCCCGCGCTGACCGACATCTTCAACGACGACGCCTATCCAGTGACCCAACTGCAAATCCTGCCAAGCGGAGAGGTCTTGCGCAGCCTTGAGCTCACATCGGGCGAACTTGCCCGGCAGCTCGGCCTGCTGCTGCACGGCCAGGTGCTGGCCAGCGTGCCGTACGGCGCGAGTCGACTCGACCTTTATCTGCGCCAGGCGAATGCGTCGCACCTCGATCTCGCGCAACTGGCGCGCGAGCCGATTTCCACGCCGAAAGGTTGGGTGCCGTTGTCGCGCGTGGCGCGCCTTCGGTTGCAGGCACAGCCCAGCCAACTGGAACACTTCGGCGGTGAACGCGCATTGACCATCCTGGCCACGCCGCTACGATCCCTGGGTAGCGTGGTCGCCGATGCCAAGACGGCACTGCGGGGGCTCAAGATGCCGCCGGGCTATCGAATCGCATTCGGAGGCATGTACCCGGAACTGATCCACACCGTTGAAGCATTGGGTGTCGCAGTGCTGGTCGCGCTCTTCCTGATGCTGGCCATCCTCGCGCTGCAGTTCGGGGGGTGGCGACTGCCGTTGATCCTCTTGCTGCAGGCGCCACTCGCGTTCACGGGCGGAGTGCTCTTGCTGGCGATGACGGGGGTGGGCTTGAACGCCACCGGCTTGATTGGACTGCTCACCGTGATCGGCATCAGCCTCAACCACGGCATCGTGTTGCTGACTTACGTGCGTGCCCACGAGAAGCAGGGCATGCTGCCGGAAGGCGCGGTCCGTCGCGCGGTGCGCGAACGCCTGCGTCCGATCGTGCTGACGGCGCTCACCGCCGCGCTGGGCATGTTGCCGATTGCGCTCGGCTTTGGCGCGGGCGCCGCACCCGAACAGGGCCTCGCCATCGTGGTCTTGGGTGGCGTGCTGTGGAGCTCGGTCCTCTCCACGAATCTGTTGCCCGCGTTGTACCTGCGCTGGGGGCGGGCACGCTCATGAAGCAGACGCTGCGTCTGTCGTGGCTCCTGGTCCTGCTGCTCGGCGGCTGCGCGACCTATCAGCCGCTGCCGCTGAATCCGCACGCGCGCGCGCCCGCCCGTCCGGGCGACATCAAGATCGATCCATTGGTCTTGCGGTTGTTCCCGCCGCGTCAGCACCGTTTCGATCCCGGCCACGGCCTGGACATGACCGATGTGGCGATTCTCGCGGTGGCCAACAATCCGCAATTGAAGCTTGCGCGCGATCAGCGCGGCATCGCGCACGCCCAGGCATTCGCCGCCGGCCTGCTGCCCGATCCGGTGCTGGATCTCGCGCACGGCACGCCCACGGCGGGGCCTGCCGAGACTTCGGCCTTTGACCTTGGACTGTCCTATGACGTCCAAGCGCTCCTCACCCACCCGCTGGCAAAACGGGCAGCGGATGCTTCGGCACGCGAAGTCGATCTGAACCTGCTGTGGATCGAGTGGCAGGTGATCGGCAAAGCTCGTCAACTGTTCGTACGCGATGTCTACCAGGCAAAGATGCTCGCCGTCTTGCGCGCAGAAACCGGTGTGCTTGCGAAACACAGCGCGCAACTCGTCGCGGCGGGCAAGATGGGCGACGTCTCGCAAGCCATGATCGCGGTCGATCTGGCCGGATTGCAGGGTGTCGAAACCCGCCTCCAGGCCGCCGAACGCCAGCAGCTCAAGACGCGGCAAACCTTGAACGCGCTGCTGGGCTTGTCACCCAAGGCGCGCTTGCGCCTGGTCGGATCGACAACCATCCCTGTTCTCGATGACACAGAGACAGAGGTGGCACGTGCACTCGAACAACTGCCACGCCGCCGTCCCGATCTGCTGGCCTTGCAGGCGGGCTACCAGAGCGCGGACGCACGTTACCGCCAGGCGATTCTGGATCAGTTTCCGGCGATCCAGATCGGCTTCACCCGGGCGCGCGATGCCGATGCCATCTACACACGCGGCTTCCAGATCTCGCTGACCTTGCCGATCTTCAACCGCAATCGAGGCAAGATCGCGATCGCCGAGGCCACGCGCAACAAGCTCCACGATGCGTATGCCATCCGCGTGATGCAGACGCGTGCCGAGGTCCAACAAATCCTGCAGATCCAGACGTTGCTCGTGCGCCAGCGGACACAACTGCAACAGGCCGTTGCGGTTACCTCCAAGGGGCTAACCCGGCTTGAGAAGATCGCCGCCAAACCCGGGGATGTCTCCGGCGCGTTGCGAGTCCAATTGCAATCCAACGGGTTCAACCAGCGTCTGGCCTCGTTGACCCTCGATGAGGACCTGCTCGAACAACAAGTGGCGCTGCAGACGCTGATGGGCGGAATGTTGCCGATTGGACGGCCGGTGCAGCGGCACCGCTCAATCGAGGGAGCGCGCTGATGCGCATCGGTATGTCGCGCGTTACCACGCTGCCCGAAAGCCGACTGTCGTGACTGGCCGCAGTGGGTCGATGGCTGACCGATACGCATGCGTATAGTTGGACAATGGACTTGGGCGTTGATCGCGTCCCACGCCGGGCGCACATGGCTTCCGAAGCGTCACGGAATCTCGTCTTTCGCAGGTCGGCTCAGCGCGGTCTCGTAGTCCTGGCCGCCGTAGAACACGCCGAGGATCGATACCTGTTCGGACTCGGCATCGATCGCGAACGCGATGACGGCCCGTCGCCGGTAGTTCGTCACGCGCACGCCCGGGCGAACGTCGTCGCGACACAACCCGCGTTCTGGGAACGTCGCCAGCGAAAAACAGAACTCGGCGATCGCATCGGTATAACGGTCCGCAACGGTTGGCGAAGCGGCTGCCGCGATGTACGCGTTCAGCGCGACGAGCTGGTCACGAGCCTGGGGCGACAGCGCAACGGTATACGTCATTCACGCGCGACCGCGCGTCGCTGACGGGCCGCTGCAAGTGACGCGCGTACTTGGTCGGGAGTGAGTGCCTTCGACGGGTCAGCCTTGAGCTCGTCGTAGGCGGCGGCGACTTCGGTGCGCAGCCACCGCTCGATTGCTCGATCGCGCGCCATCAGGCTGCGCAAACCCTCACGGATGACCTCACTTTCCGTTGCGTATTCCCCGCCGGCGACTTTGGCCTTGACGGCATCCGCCATCTCGTTCGGCAAGGTGATGCTGAATTGCTGGGTGGAGCGCATGTCGCTGGCCTCAAATCCGTATGATTCAATCATACTCCGCTTCCACGCTTCTTAGTGATACCCCCCCGGAATGGCGGCGCGTGCACCTCTTCGGCCACGCGCCATTGCTATCGGGCGCGTGTGGCGGGCTAGTCGAAGAACCCTTCGTCTGCCAGCTTGGCCAAGGTTGGAATGTGCGCGCCATACGCGACGACTTCCTGTACGTACCGCACGCGTCGCGGCACGGACATCGATGTCGCCAAGCTGTACTTCTGGTACCCCGCTGCCGGCTCGTCCGGAACGGGCTTCCGTACCACACCCAGACCCTTTTTGACGGCCAGGTTGTTGTAGAGCATCCGCGCGCGGATCACGTCGAAGCTGTAGCCCCGGCCCATCCGGTTCGCGGTACGGGTCAGGTTGTTAGACGACTCGGTGTAGGCGTTGGTCATGAAACTCTCGAAGTAGTTGAAGATTTGGTCATGCCAGTTGGTCATCGCTGTGATGAGCGCCTTGAAGTTTGATCGTAACTCCGCCGGCACGTTCGATTGCCACTTCAGCCATGCCTGTTCCGCATCGGCGCGGGTCTTGTTCTGATCCCAGATGGACAGGAATCGTTCTTTCAAGGCGTGGGCTTCGCTCAACAGCGGGAACTTCTCAAACCACGCACGCAGGCGATCGAACTGTTCCGGCTTCAGGTCGTGCTGGCGCTTCAGCAGCAGGAATCGCTCGTCCTTCAGCCTCAATCGTTCGCGGTCCGGCAGCTCCTTCCGGAAGCGCTTGCGCATCTGCTCGATGACATCATTGGCCATCCGTTCGATGTGGAACCGGTCTACCACGATCCGTGCCTGCGGCAACGTCCGGCGGGCTACATCGCGGTAGACGTGGTACATTTCCATGGTGACCCATTCGACTTGGTCCTTGTCCGGCAATACCTGAAAGTAGCGGAGCAAGTCCTCCTTGCTGTGGGTCGGAAGCATGTCGAACAGGCAGTGCTTCTCGACGTTGGTGATGACCGCGCGATAGGCGCCCACGATCTTCAACTCGTCGATACCCAGCACACGCGGTGTCTGGAATCGGACGTTGGCCTGCAACTCCGCAACGTAATCCTCACAGATGTTTCGGATCGTCTTCTTGAACCGCCCCGGCTTTCCCGGAGGCTCCAACCTTTGAGAGGATTGGGGCATGAACACAGAGAAGCGGTACTCACCTGAGGTACGGGAGCGGGCGGTTCGGATGGTGCTGGATCATCAGGCCGAGCA
>JBOHYV010000045.1:0-10574 GCA_050738135.1 Rhodanobacteraceae bacterium
GGCCTGCGCCATGCCGTGAAGGTGCAAAGTCTTGAGGGTTTGGACGGAGGCGTCAGGCGACATGGCGACCTCCCCGCAAAGCGTCATAGCGGGCCACGTTGGCTTCCGGTGCGATCTTCAACGCCAAGGCCGGTGGTGCGGCAATAGGCGCTGGCGGCGTCTCGCCAGTGAGCCGTGCCAGCAGGTTCAGTACGTGCGGTTTGGACGGTGCGTTCGATTCCAGTGCCAGTTCCACCGCGGCGAGCACGGCCTGCTCGTCGTAGTGGAGCACCAGTGCCAGGATCTCGACCATCTCGCGATCCCCGCCGGGACGCCGCAACAGGATGGCCTGCAAGCGGCGGAAGCCGTCTGGCAGTTCGGCGAACGGCGCGCCGTTGCGCAGGGCCCCGGGCTTGCGTTGCACCACGCTGAGGTAATGCCGCCAGTCGTAGATCGTCTGCCCGGCATCGTGGCTGCGGTTGATCCGGCGACCGTGCTCGGCAATGACCCGGCCTTCGGCCGCGATGACCACCCGCTCGGCATACAGCCGTACGCTGACGGGTTGGTTGGCGAAGCTCGCGGGTACGCTGTAACGGTTGCGGTCGACGTGCACCAGACACGTCGGCGTTACCCGCTTGGGCTGTTCGACGAAGCCGTCGAACGGTGTCGGATTCTGCATCAGCGAGGATTGTTCTTCCTGCCACACCTCCGCAATCGTGCGGCCTGGCTGGGTTGGATGCGGCAGCTCCCGCCACAGCGCGAGGCAGCGTGCCTCCAACCAATCATTGAGCGCGGCCAAGTCCGGGAACTCTGGCAGCACCGTCCAGATCCGGTGCCGGCTGTCCTGCACGTTCTTCTCGATCTGGCCCTTCTCCCAACCTGATGCCGGATTGCAGAACTCGGCTTCGTACAGGTAATGGCTGACCATCGCGGCGAAGCGCAGGTTGACGTCGCGGGCCTTGCCACGGCCGATGCGGTCCACCGCGGTGCGCATGTTGTCGTAAATCCCGCGGCGGGGTACCCCGCCCAGCACCGGGAACGCATGCACATGCGCATCGAACAGCATCTCGTGGGTCTGCAGCGGATACGCGCGCAGCAGGAACGCCCGGCTGTGGCACAGCTTGAACTGCGCGACCTGCAGCTTCACGCGTTCGCCGCCGAGCGCGACCGTCTCTTCGCTCCAGTCGAACTGGAACGCCTCGCCTTGTGCAAACGCCAGCGGCACGAACGCACCGCGCCCGGCCGTGTTCAACCGTTCCTGCTCGGCCCGCCGCCACGTGCGCGCAAACGCCGCTACCCGGCCGTACGAACCGGCGTACCCCTTGGCGACCAGTGCCGCATGCATCTGCCTGGCCGTGCGCCGCTGCTTGCGCGGCAGCCGCTGGTTGTCGCGCAACCAGCCCGTCAGCGCCTCAGCGTACGGGTCCAGCTTGCTCGGGCTCTTACGCTTGGGATAACGCGGAACCGTCTCCCCGCTATCAAGCCACTTCTGGATGGTGTTCCTGGACAAATGCGTGCGTCGCGCAATCTCGCGCACCGACAACCCTTCACGCAAATGCCAACGCCGAATCACACTCAATAGAGCCACGTCGATCACTCCTCAGTACTCCCGCTCGAACCCGGGCGGAAGATGGTGGGAGGTGGCTCAACATTCGATGAAAACTACCCCAAGAAGTGGATCAGTTTTGGATGGAACTCAACAGCTTCGGGTTCCCACGCCGCAGCGGCGGCGTACCATCCCGCAGGTCCAGTGACTATTCGCCGCGACGGCGCATGAGCGACCAACAATTCCGCTCGCGGCAAGCTATCTTCGCTGCGAATTTTCGCTCCGACACCAGCAGCGATCAGGGTCAATAGTGGTGATTGGGAAGTGCAGTCGCACCCAATATTGGCACTTGTGAGCCTGGGAGTCGAAATCACGCCGAATGGGGACCGTGTGGGGACTTTCCCCTTTTTCCACGTACTGCCTTCGGCGGGCGCCATCACAAGTTGTTGATTAGATTGGTGGGCCGTGAAGGGATCGAACCTTCGACCAATGGATTAAAAGTCCACTGCTCTACCGCTGAGCTAACGGCCCCCACTTCAAAACAATAACGCTGTCGCGCGCAGCGCGACGATCACTCCCCCTTGCCCGCCTGCGGGAGAGGGCAAGGGGTGAGGGCCCCGCTGCGATTACCTGCAACGAAGTATCGCCCCGATCACTCCCCCTCGCCCGCTCGCGGGAGAGGCGGCTGCAAGCCGAGCGCGTAGCGCTGGGGTGAGGTCCTCGATTGCGAGATTTCCACAACAAAGCCACTCCCGATCACTCCCCTCGCCCGCTTGCGGAAGAGAGGGTGCGTCATGCCGCGATTGAAACGCAACGAAGTCACGCCTGATCGCTCCGCTCGTGCGCTCGCGGAAGAGCAAGCCGCGCATTCTAACGCGTCACACGCCCGGAACGTAGCGCGTGGGGTCGGCGATGCCGGCGTCGGCAAATCCGCGCATGCGCAGCACGCAGGCATCGCAGCGTCCACAGGCCCGACCGTCGCCGTCGGCACGATAGCAGGAGACGGTGGCGGAAAAATCCACGCCCAGACGCACGCCCTCGCGTACGATGTCGGCTTTGCTCATGTCGACAAGCGGGGCGCTGACGTTGAGGTAGTGACCTTCGACACCGGCCTTGGTCGCGAGATTGGCGAGCCGCTCGAACGCCTCGATGAAGGCCGGCCGGCAATCGGGATAACCCGAGTAATCGACCGCATTGACGCCGCAGAAGAGATCACCCGCGCCCAGGGTTTCCGCCCATCCCAGCGCAATCGCCAGCATGATGGTGTTGCGCGCGGGAACGTAAGTGACCGGTATGTCGTGGTCGCCATGCACGTCGGCGTGTTTGGGCACCGCAATGTCGGCGGTGAGCGCCGACCCGCCAATGCTGCGCAGATCGACCGGCAAGGTCTTGTGCTCGACCGCGCCCAGCATCGTCGCCACGTGTGCGGCGGCGGCAAGTTCGGAAGCATGTCGCTGCCCGTAGGCTATGGACAAGGCATGGCAGGCGAAGCCTTGTGTGCGCGCAATCGCCAGCGTGACCGCCGAATCCATGCCGCCTGAAACCAGCACGACCGCCTTGCGCGGCCCGGCCCGCCCGCTTGTCATCGACGCATCACTTCGCGGAGGACGATGCAGGAATGTCCTGCATCCGGTCGCGTGCGCGCTTTTCCAGCGACGTATGCGGATGTGCCTTGATGATGGCCTGCAGCGTGGCGCGCGCAGCTGCGTAGTCCTTCAGCGCAATCTGGCAGTCGGCGACGCGGAGCTGCGTTTCCGCAACCTTGGGGCTGTCCGGATACTTCCGCAGCAATGTCTCGAATGCGGTCAGCGCAGGCTTGTAGTTCTGGGTGACCTGGTACGAACTGCCTAGCCAGTAGTACGCGTTCGGTACCATGGGGCTGTCGGGATACTTGCCGATGAAAGCACGGAAAGCGCGGGCCGAATCGACATAGTTGCCGGCTCGCAGCGACTTGAAAGCCGCGTCAAAATCAGCCTGCTCTGCAGCCTTTGCCAAGTCGGATGTCGAGCCGGTTGTCGATGCGGGCGCAGGCTTGGCCGAGCTTGACGGCGACGGCGTGGTCGAGGGTCCTGCCGAAACCGCTTGTGCTTGTTCCAGCTTGCCAAGCCGTGAATCCACATCGACGTATTGCACCTTGCTGGTCTGCTGAAGCTGTTGCAGTTTGTGTTGCAGCAGTTCGATCTCGCCCTGCATGTGCTGCATCTGATCGCGCAGCTGCTGGATCTGGTTGACCAGCACCAGACTGTGCGAAGGCGGCGGCAAAGAAGCCGCCTGTCCGGCGTCCTGCGCCCAGGCGCGGGGCGCACAGACCCCTGCAACGATCATGGCCGCCGAAGCGGCCATGATCGTTGTGGTTTTGCACGGCCTGCCGGGCGTGCGCACGTCCGAAGCCAAACCGGTCACTCGGTGGTGTACACGATGTTGACGCGGCGGTTCTTGTGCCAGCAGCTCTCGTTGTGCTCGCGGCACACCGGGCGCTCTTCGCCGTAGCTGACGACCTTGATCTGGTCTGCCGAAGCGCCTGCGGCTTCCAGCGCGCTGGCCACCGCGTTGCCGCGGCGCTCACCGAGACCGAGGTTGTACTCACGGGTACCGCGTTCGTCGGTATTGCCTTCCAGGGTCATGCGTGCCTGGGGACGATCACGCAGGTACTTGGCGTGGCAGGCAATGATGTTGTCGAACTGCGGCTTGATGCCGCTCTTGTCGAAATCGAAATAGATCACGCGGGTGCGCAGGCAGGAATTGCTCTGCAAATCGGCCGGCGTGAACACCCCCGACGGCATGGCAGGTGCGGTCGTGGTCGGCTGCGGTGTGGGTGGCGGCGGTGTCGGCTTGACTTCCTGCTTCTTGGCGCACGCCGCAGCGGCAAGACAGAACAATGCAATCACGGAGACGCGAACGGTTGCGTTCATGGCGAATCCATCCTTTGTTGAACGAGTGAGTGGGAGGTGGAAACAATATCTTGAATTGAAACATCCTGTCGATCAAGGCGGCGTCAAGGGTTCCGGTACGGGCCCCAGGCTGGCTCGCGTACATCGCCATCGCTGAGCACCAGTCGCTGGCGCACCCTTCCGTCGGCCGAAACGGCGTAGAGCACGCCGCGCGGGCCTTCAGTGGCTGCGTAGAGGAGCATGCTGGCGTTGGGGGCCCAGCTTGGCGAGTCGTCAAGATTGCCTGGCGAAACGAACATCTCCTGACCGCCGAGGGAGCGATCCATGACTGCAATACGATACACGTTCCCGTTGCCCTGCACCATCGCGATCTTCTTGCCGTCGTAGCTGATCGACGAATTGGCGTTGTACTCGCCCTGGAAAGTGATGCGCTGCGGGGTGCCGCCGGTGGCCGGAATTTCATACAGTTGCGGCTTGCCGGAGCGGCCGGAGGTGAACACGATGTTCTGGCCGTCAGGTGTCCAGCGCGGCTCGGTATCGATCGCGAGGTTGTGGGTGAGACGGGTCAGCGCGCCGGTGGCCAGGTCCATGATGTAGATTTCCTCATTGTCCTGGAACGACAGGCTCATGGCCAGCCTCTTTCCGTCCGGCGAGAAGTTGGGTGCACCATTGATGCCGGGGCGTGCCGAAACAACCCTGCGTGAACCCGTGGCGATGTTCTGGATGTAGATCGCCGAGTCCCCGCTCTCGAACGAAACGTACGCCAGTTCCTGCCCGTTCGGCGCCCATGCCGGCGACAGCAGCGCCTCGTGCGAGCGCACCACGGTCTGCGGGTTGTAACCATCGGAATCGGCGACCACCAGCGAATATTTTGCGTTCTTGCCCAAACCCACCATGGTGACGTACGCGATGCGGGTGTCGAACGCACCACGCACCCCGATGATCTTCTGGTAGATCTGGTCGGCGATCTGGTGCGCGACCCGGCGCAGGTCACTGCCTTGCCCGGTAATCGACAAAGCCAGCAACTGCTGCTGCTTGTTGACATCCCACAGTTCGAAATCGGCCTTGAGCACGCCACCGCTGTAAGCGGTGCGCCCGACGACGATGTAATCCTGCTTCAACTGTTGCCAGGTCGCGAAATGTATCTGCGAGCCGGTGGTGGGCGATTCCACGATTTCACCCGTGGGAAGCGCGCGGAACTTCCCGCAACGGTTCAGATCCATGCTGACGACTTGCGCGATGTCCAGCGGCGACGCCGGTCCGGAACCTTGCTGACCGAACGGCACCACCGTGATCGGAATCGCCGACGGCACGCCGTTGACGATCTGGACCGTGAGGCTTTGCGCGCCGGCTTGCGTAGCGAACAACGCCGCAAGCAACGTCAGAGTCAGGGCAAGCAGAATTTTGGGCATCCGCATGATTCGAGCACCTTTCATTGCGATGAAGTCACCTTGAAGTTGAAGATGATGTCGCGGCTGAACTGTTTTTCAAACCCCTTGTAGGGCAGTGGCGAGGACCGCAGCACCGCATGTTCAACCGACGCTTTGGCCACGTCGTTGAACGGACAACTGGGCAATACTTTGGCAGAAACCACCTGACCGCCGGGTATCTGCTTGATTTCCACCGGGCATTCCACCCCGACCGGGATGTTGTCGGGCCTGAGCCAGTTCTGCGTGATCGCGTTCTGCAGCGCAGCAACATAAGCGTCGTTGGAGGTGCCCGCCTGCCCTGTCATGGCCTGCTTGGCCACCGGCACATTCTCGGCGTTCCGGGCTTTGCCGGCCTTGCGCAGGTCCGCGAGTTGCTGGGCCCTTTGCACCTCCAGGTTGACGCGCCGCTGCTGGGCCTTGCTTTCGGCCTGAACCTTGGCCAGCTGCTTGAGGATGCGTTCGGCTTCCTTCTGCTTGGTCAATTCGGCCATGCGCTGCTTCTGCCGCTCTTCCTGCGCCTTCTTTTCCTGCTCGGCCTGCTGCTCGGCGATCTGCGCAATTTTTTGCTGATCCTCCAACTTGGGTTTCGGCACCGGTGTCGGCAGCACCCGCACGTTGGCCGGTGGTGGCGGCTTGGGTTTCTGTTTGGCCTTCTGCTCGTGTTTCGGTGAAGCCTTCGGCGCATGCTTCGACGCGGCCTGCGGCGGCGCCGCCGCAGGCCCCACCAGGGTTGCCTCGATCACCGGCCCCTGCAACCGCACCATGCGCGTACACGTCACCGGCCGCATCGCATCGGGCAGGTGCAGTACGTCGGCCAGGCTTTCCCAACTGGTGCAGTTGAGCATCGCCAGCCCGAAGAATGCGACGATGCCGAGGTGCAACAACGCGGAATAGGCGACCGCGCGCGGGGTGGCGTCAGCGCGTTCCATGGCTCGCGGGAGCGACCGTGGTCTCCGGCTGGCTCATCAGTCCCACCTTGGTGACACCGGCCTGCTGCAACAATCCCAATACCTGGTTGACGCGCCCGTAATCGACGCGCTTGTCACCGCCCAGCATCACCGAAGCCTTCGGGTTTTCCTTGACGAACGCGGACATGTCCTTCACCAGCGCCTGATCATCCACCTCCCGCCGCGGACTTTTGCCAAGGGTCAGGAATACCTTGCCATGGCTATCCACCGAGACCAGCACCGGCTGCTTTTCGTCCTGCAATGCCTTGGCGGCGGACTGCGGCAACTGGATGTTGGCGCCGAGGTTCAACATGGGGGCCGTCACCATGAAGATGATCAAAAGCACCAGCATCACGTCGATGTACGGCACGATGTTGATTTCCGCCATCCTGCGATGACGCCGGCTGCGATGTTGCGGTGCCATGGCTGGCGCTCCCGGAGCCTAGTGTGCGCGCGCTTCCGCGTGCGCTTGCGGCGGCGGCGGGTCCACCTGCATCTGGCGATGCAGCACCGAAGACAGCTCGTCCTGGAAGGTCTCGTAGCGCTGGGTGATCCGGTCCAGCCGGGTCGAGTAGCGGTTGTACGCCCATACCGCCGGAATCGCCGCGAACAGGCCCATCGCGGTCGCGACCAGCGCCTCGGAGATGCCGGGCGCGACGGTGGCAATGGTTGCCTGCTTCAGGGTACCAAGGCCCTGGAACGCCACCATGATGCCCCACACGGTGCCGAACAGGCCGACATAGGTGCTGATCGAACCCACGTTGGCGAGGTATTCGAGGTTGCTTTCCAGTTTTTCCACTTCGCGCGTGCCCGCCACCCGCATCGCGCGCTCGGATGCTTCCAGTACCGCGCGCCGGTCCTCGCCGCCGCGCTGGCGCTGACGCACGAATTCGCGAAAGCCCGACTCGAACACCGCTGCGAGGCCGCCCCCCTCGCCGGTGCGACTGCCGACCTCGCGGAACAGCGCGGCCAGATCAACACCGGACCAGAAGCGTTCCTCGAAACCGTTGGCATCGCGGGTGGCGGCATCCAGCATCGCCTTCTTGCGGAAAATGATCACCCACGACGTGAACGAGAAGATCACCAGGATCAACAACACGATCTTGACCGGCAAGCTGGCGTGGATGACCAGGTCGAGGATGTTGATGGAGCCGTTCATTCGTGTCGATATCCTTTGATGGAGGCAGCGATTTCGTTCGGAATCCGGCATGGCACGAATGCCTGCGCATCGACGCATGCGATCCGCACGCGCGCGCGCGCCAGCGTAAGGCCGTCGCTCACGCGCAACACCTCCTGTGCGACGGCAAAGCTGGCCGAACGCACGCGCTCGACGCATACCGTCGAATCCAGTTCGTCATCGAGCCGGGCCGGTTTGTCATAAGCGATGCTCAATTCGCGTACCACGAACACGATTCCGTGCGACCGACGCAAGGCGTCCTGCCCCACGGTCAACATGCGCATCCATTCGGTGCGTGCGCGTTCAAGAAATCGAAGGTACCCCGCGTGATACACCACGCCGCCCGCATCGGTATCCTCCCAGTAAACCCGTGTCCGCCACCTGAACGCAAAACCGGGGTCAGAGTCATGTTTCCGGGGCGATCCCTTGGGCAATTCCGACGATTCCGGAAACATTACTCTGACCCCGGTGTATCGGACCCCGGTGTATCGAACAGGTTCATTGCCGGACCGCCGCCGCCGGGAGGCTTCAGGCCGAAATGCCGCCACGCCTTCGCGGTGGCGATGCGGCCGCGTGCGGTGCGTGCCAACAGTCCCCGCTGGATCAGGAAGGGTTCCAGCACGTCTTCGATGGTGTCGCGATCCTCGGCCAGCGCCGCAGCCAGCGATTCCACGCCCACCGGGCCACCCTCGAACTGCTCCAGGATCAAGCGCAACAGGCGCCGATCGAGTTCGTCATAACCGCCCGCATCGACTTGCAACATTTCCAGCGCAGCGTTGGCGGCGTCGCGGGTGATGCGCCCGTCCGAGCGCACTTCGGCGTAATCGCGCACGCGGCGCAGCAGACGGTTGGCAATGCGCGGCGTGCCGCGCGCCCGCCGGGCAATCTCCGCGGCACCCTCTTCGTCGCAGGCGATGTCCAGGATCCTCGCCGAACGCGCGACGATCGAGGCAAGTTCACCGGGCGTGTAGAACTCGAGCCGGTGCACGATGCCGAAGCGGTCGCGCAACGGGCTGGTCAGCAGACCTGCGCGGGTGGTCGCGCCCACCAACGTGAAGCGTGGCAGGTCCAGTTTGATCGAACGTGCGGCCGGGCCCTCGCCCAGCATGATGTCGATCTGGAAATCCTCCAGCGCCGGGTACAGCACCTCTTCCACCACCGGCGACAAGCGATGGATTTCGTCGATGAACAGCACATCGCGTGGTTGCAGGTTGGTAAGCAATGCGGCCAGGTCGCCAGCGCGTTCCAGTACCGGACCCGAGGTACTGCGCAGGTTGACGCCGAGCTCGTTGGCGATCACGTGCGAAATGGTGGTCTTGCCGAGACCGGGCGGGCCGAACACCAGCACGTGGTCCAGGGCATCCCCCCGCTTTCGCGCCGCCTCGATCGACAGCGCCAGCTGCTCGCGCATCGCCGCCTGTCCGACGTATTCGGCCAGGGTGCGCGGCCGCACACTGGCTTCGACGATCTGCTCGGCCGGGTTTTCGTCGGCGTCGACGACGCGTGAATCGCTCATGCGCCGATTATGCCGGAACGCGCGGGCGCAAGACCGCACGGTCCGTGGCCTGATCAACCACTGCGAGAGCGGTTTTGACGCCAGTCAACGCGGATCAGTACGAAGTTTGCCTCATGATCCGCGTGTATACGTGCAAATCCGCGTCAAATGATTGCTTCGTCGACGCCGGCGCCGCCGATTGTTTGCGCGCAGACACGGCTTCAGCGCTTGCGGTTGCTGGCGCGCGTGCGCGCGGCCTTGCGCGCAGCGGCGGAACGTTTCTTCGCGCCCTTGGTGCGCGCAGCCTTCTTCGCGGCCGCCGAACGTTCGCCCGAGCTGCGCTTGCGTGCCGACTTCCTAGCATGTTTCGCCAACGCCTTTCTGGATCCTGCAGCATGGCCTTCGCGCTTCAGCGCCTTGCTGGTCGCGCGCGAACGCTTGCGAGACGTCTTGCGTGGGGTTTTCGAAGGCGCACGGCGGCGCTGCACCGACTTGCCCGCGGATTGGCCGCGCTTGGCAGCCTTGCGCGAACCACCGCCCTTTTTCGCCGGAACCTTCACCCCGGCGCGGCGCGCCTCGGACAAGCCGATCGCGATGGCCTGCTCGGTCGAACGCGCCCCGTGCTTGCCCTCGCGCACATGCTCGATTTCCTCACGCACGAATTCGCCGGCCTGGGTACTCGCCGACTTGCCCTCGCGCTTGTCCTTCTTCGCCCGTGCCGCGGCTTGCTTGCTTGGCATATCAAAACTCCTTGTCGTTGTGCGCGGTGCGATCCCGCACCGGTCCCGGCATGATGCGCGCGACGGCCCCGGATGTCACGTCAACGCGACCAATCAGGTCGCCAACAAGGAACCTAGATTTCGACCTGCGCACCGAGCTCGATCAGGCGGTTGCCCGGAATGCTGAAGAATGCGGTGGCGGGCAAAGCGTTGCGCGCGAGGAATGCGAACAGCTTGTCGCGCCACAGCGCCATGCCTGCGCGGTCGGTAGCGACGATGGTCTCGCGTGACAGGAAAAAGGTGGTATCCATCATCTTGATGTCGAGTCCACGCTTGCCGCATTCATGCAACGCCGCGGGCACATTGGGATCGTCGGCGAAACCGAACCGC
>JBOHYV010000046.1:0-10567 GCA_050738135.1 Rhodanobacteraceae bacterium
AACCCATCGCGGCTTCTACGCGAAAATGCTGGGTTGGTACGAATCGAGCCTGGACTGGGTGCTCGCGCACCGCCGCACCACCATTCTGGTCGCGGCGGCCTCTGTCGCGGTGACGGTGCTGCTGTACGCGGTGATTCCGAAAGATTTGCTGCCGGAGCAGGACACCGGTCTGATCACCGGCGTGGTGCAGGCCGACAGCGACGTTGCGTTTCCGGCCATGGAAAAAAATGTCAAAGCCGTGACCGCGGCCTTGCGGCGCGACCCGGCGGTCGCAGGTGTGGCCTCGTTCATCGGCGCAGGCGCGATCAACCCCACATTGAACGAGGGCCAAGTCAGCATCGTATTGAAGCCGCGCGGCCAGCGCGGTGATCTTGATCAGGTCGTCGCAAGCCTGAAACACGATGTCGCCGGCATTCCGGGCGCGGCGTTGTTCCTGAAGCCGGTACAGGACGTCACCCTCGATACCACCGTATCGCCGACCGAATACCAGTACGCGATTTCCGAGGTGGACCCGAACGACCTCACCAAGTATGCGCAGCAAATGGTGCAAGCCGTGAAACAACTGCCGGAGCTGGCCGACGTATCCGACAACCTCGCGATGAACGGACGCGCGCTGAAGCTGCAAATCAACCGCACCGAAGCCAGCCGCCTCGGGGTACCGGTGCAAACCATCGACGACACCCTGTACGACGCTTACGGCCAGCGCCAGATTTCGACCATCTTCACCCAGCAGAACCAGTACCGCGTCGTGCTCGAGGTGGCGCCGCAATTCCGCAACCGCAACGACCTGATGAATATGCTGAGGGTGCGCTCGAACGGCGCCAGCGGCGCGCTGACCGGCAGCAACGCCACCAGCCTCGGGATGCTGAAGTCATCCAACTCGTCCACCTCCACCGGCATCGGGCAGTCCAACACCGGCATCCTGCTCGGCGGCGGCAACACGGTGCCGTTGTCCACGCTTGCAACGGCGACCATCGGCGATGCACCCATGGTCATCGCGCACCAGAACCAGTTGCCGGCGGTAATCATTTCGTTCAACGTCGCGCCCGGCTACTCGTTGTCGCAGGCCGTGAATGCCATCAACGCTACCGCGACATCCCTGAACCTGCCGCCGCAGATCCGCGCCGGCTTCATCGGCAAGGCCGCCGAATTCTCGTCCTCGCTCGGCAACGAGGCGCTGCTGCTGCTGGCCGCGATCATCGTGATCTACATTGTGCTGGGCGTGCTGTACGAAAGTTACATCCACCCGCTGACCATTCTCTCGACCTTGCCGCCGGCCGGCGTGGGTGCGCTGCTTGCGTTGATGATCTTCGGGATGCCACTGTCGGTGGACGGTATCGTCGGTATCGTGCTGTTGATCGGCATCGTCAAGAAGAACGCGATCATGATGATCGACTTCGCAATCACCGCGCAGCGTCGCGGCATGAATGCGCACGATGCGATCCGGCGTGCCTGCCTGCTGCGTTTCCGTCCGATCATGATGACGACTTTCGCGGCGCTGTTCGGCGCGCTGCCGCTGGCGTTGGGCAACGGCATCGGCGCCGAGCTCAGGCGCCCACTCGGCGTATCGATCGTGGGCGGGCTGTTGCTTTCACAGCTTGTGACGCTGTACACCACGCCCGTGATTTACCTGTACATGGAGCGTTTCAGCGATTGGCTGCGGGAACGCGCGGGACGCCGCCATTCCGGGTTGGCTTCCGAGAGCGGCCAATGACCCACAAGAGACGAGGGTCGAGTAGCGAGGGCGCAAGATTGCCGCTCCATCGCGATGTGCGCCCTCGCCCCGCGTCCCTCGCCCCTCATCCCCGCTCGCCATGAATCTTTCCGCCCCCTTCATCAAACGTCCGATCGGCACGTCGCTGCTGGCAGCAGGTGTGCTGGCCATCGGCGTGCTGTGCTACACGATGCTGGGAATCAGCTCGCTACCGCAAATTTCGGTGCCTTTCATCTGGGTGTCGGCGGGTGAAACCGGCGCCAACGCCACCACCATGGCGACCACGGTCGCCGCACCACTGGAACGCTATCTCGGCCAAGTGCCCGGTATCGAGATGATGAATTCGCACAGCTCCAACGGCAGTGCGGTCGTGTTCATGATGTTCGACTCCGGGGTGGACCTCAATTCGGCCGCCCAGAAGGTGGACGCCGCCATCAACGCGGCGGTGCCCGACCTGCCGCCCGGCTTGGCGATGCCACAGTGGCACAAGGCCAATCCCAATGACGATCCGGTGATCACGCTGGCCCTGACATCGAATACCCAGCCGATGTCGGAACTGTACGAAGACGCCAATACCCTGCTGCAACCCCGCCTGAGCCAGTTGCCGGGAGTTTCGACGGTGGACGTATCGGGCAGTGCGCAACCGGCGGTACGGGTGGACGTGAACCTGCACGAACTGGCATCGCTGGGGTTATCCACCAACGATGTCCGCAATGCGGTCACGGCAGCCAATGTGACCTCACCGCAAGGCTTTCTCAGCAACGGCAAAATCGCAACCGCGATCATCGCGAATGACCAACTGCACACGGCCCAGGATTTCGCCAACCTGGTGATCGCCAACCACAACGGATCGCCGGTGTTCCTGCGCGACGTGGCGAACGTTTATGAGGGCGCGCAGGACCAGTTTCAGGCCGCCTACTTCAACGGCAAGCGCGCAATCCAGTTGCAGATCTACAAGCGCCCCGAGGCCAACGTGATCCAGACGGTGGATGGCGTGAAGGCTGAACTTGCGGGCCTGCGCAACCTGTTGCCCCAGGGCACGAAGCTGACTCCCTACTACGACGGCACGCAGACGATCCGCGACTCGGTCAAGGACGTCCAGATCACCCTGCTGATCAGCCTCTCGATGGTGATCCTGACAATGGCGGTGTTCCTGCGCCGGCTCGCACCCACCGTGATCGCCGCGACTGCGGTACCGATTGCGCTGTGCAGCGCCTTTGTCGTGATGTACGTGATGGGCTACACGCTGGACAATCTGTCGCTGCTGGCGTTGGTGATCGCACTGACCTTCGTGGTGGATGACGCCATCGTGGTGATCGAAAACGTCATCCGCCACCTCGATCAGGGCAAGACACGGATGCAGGCTGCGCTGGACGGCGCCAGGGAGATCGGCTTCACCATCGTCGCGATCACGGCTTCACTGATCGCCGTGTTCAGTCCGATCCTGTTCATGCCGGGCATGGCGGGGGTGTTCTTCCGCGAGTTCACGGTCACGGTGATCGCGGCCATCTTCGTCTCGATGCTGGTGTCGCTCACCCTTACGCCCGCCTTGTGCGGGCGGTTCCTGCGCCACCATGCATCCACCGAGGACAAACGGCCATCCAGGCTTTCGCGTGCACTCGACGTCTTCCACGCCGGCATGCTGAACGTGTACACCCGCACGCTGGACTGGACGCTGCACCGGCACCCGAAACTGATGGCCTGGTCGCCGCTGCTGTTGCTGGCGCTGACGATGTTCCTGTTTACCAAGGTGTCGGCGACCCAATTTCCGCCGCAGGACACCGGCCTGATCTGGGGCCGCGCCCGCGGCAGCACCACGATGTCCTTCACCGACCTTGAGGCCCGCACCAAGACGATCATGCAAATGATCCGGTCCGATCCCGCGGTGCAATACGTCGGGGCCTCGGTCGGCACCAGCCGGCGCGGTGCCAGCGGCTGGTTCAGCATCCAATTGAAACCGCGCGGGTCGAGCCGCCACGATTCGACCCAGCAAGTCGTGGCGCGCCTGTCCGCCAAGGCCGACCAATACCCGGATCTCGACGTGCGCTTCCGTCCGCACGAAGACCTGCCGAGTGGCGGCGGTGGCACCAGCCAGGGCGGCCAGTACAGCGTGGACCTGCAAAGCAACAGCGCGACCGAGCTCGAAGAGTGGCTGCCGAAACTGCAGGACCAGCTGCAGAAGAACCCGGTGTTCCGCGATGTCGGAACCGACCTCGACGAGGGCTCGTTGCTGCAAAACATGGTGGTCGATCGCGCCAAGGCCGCCAGCCTCGGCGTGTCGATGGCGGACGTGGACGATGCGCTGTACAACGCCTTCGGGCAACGCCCGATTTCCACGATCTATTCCGATACCAACCAGTACGAGGTGGTGCTGACGGCGCTGCCCGCACAAACCGCGTCACCGGCCGCACTCAACACCATCAAGGTGCGTTCCTCCAGCGGGAAAATGATTCCGATCAGTGCGATCGCGCATCAGGAATCCACCATTGCGCCCAGCGAAATCAATCACCGCAACCAGATGACCAGCATGTCGCTCTCGTTCAACCTGGCGCCCGGTATCAGCATGGGTGAAGCCACGCAACAAATCCAGAAAACGATCTCCGACATGCGCATGCCGGGCGACATCAAGCTCGGCTTCGGCGATTTCTTCCGGCGCTTCCAGCAACAGCAGGATGAAATGCCGTTGCTGCTGCTCGGGGCGATCCTCGCGGTGTATCTGGTGCTGGGGATGCTGTACGAGAACCTGGTGCACCCGGTCACCATCCTGTCCACCCTGCCCGCCGCAGGCGTAGGCGCCTTGCTGGCACTGTTGCTGACCAACACGCCCTTGTCCATTGTCGCGATGATGGCGCTGATTCTCCTGATCGGCCTGGTGAAGAAGAATGCCATCATGATGGTCGACTTCGCGCTGGTGGCCGAGCGCGAGGGCAAGACGCCACTGGACGCGGTACGCGAAGCCTGCCTGGTGCGGTTCCGTCCGATCATGATGACCACGATGGTCGCAATCCTCGCCTCGGTTCCGCTGGTGGTCGGCATTGGCACCGGCGCGCAGTTGCGGCGCCCGCTCGGCATCGCGATGCTGGGCGGCCTGATCTTCTCGCAAAGCCTGACCCTGCTCTCGACCCCGGCGATCTATCTCGTGTTCGGCTCGTGGGCGCGCCGTCGGCGCGAGCGCAGGGCTGGACGAGCGCGTCGCAAACTGGCCGCGCAGAACTGACTCGGAGCTCGGAGCTCGGGACTCGGGACTCGGGAAGAGCCTAGCCACTCCGGCCATTTTCACGATCGCGGATGCACGAGCGGCCCGCACGCAGCGGCCGTTACAATCGGCGTTCGCGAATGCTGTTGGATGTGCGACTGATGTCTGAACCTTCCGAGTCCCGAGTCCCGAGTCCCGAGTCCCGAAAAATCGCCTTCATCGGTGGCGGCAACATGGCGCGCAGCCTCATCGGCGCACTGATCGGACACGGCAGGCTGCCCGCTTCGCTGGGTGTCGCCGAACCACGCAGCGAATTGCGCGACGCCCTGTTCCGTGATTTCGGCGTTTCCGCGGTCGCGGACAACGCGGCAGCCGTGGCCGACGCGGGCTGCGTGGTGCTTGCGGTGAAGCCGCAGGTGATGCACGGGGTCTGCGCCGAGCTGGCCGGACCACTGCGCAAGACCGAGCCACTGGTGATCTCGATCGCCGCCGGCATTCGCATCGCGCAGCTGGAAGACCTGTTGGGCATGCAACATGCCATCGTGCGCTGCATGCCCAACACGCCGGCACTGGCCGGCGCCGGCGCCACCGGATTGTGTGCCAACCGCAACGTCAACGTCGAGCAACGCGCGCTCGCCGAGGACATCCTGGCCACGGCGGGCATGGTGCGCTGGATCGACGATGAGGCGCAGATGGACACGGTGACGGCATTGTCCGGCTCGGGGCCTGCTTATTTCTTTTTGCTGGCGGAGGCCATGGAAGACGCAGCCGTCGAACTCGGCCTGCCGCGCGACACGGCGCGGGCGCTGGCCGCACACACGTGCCTCGGCGCCGGGCGCATGCTGACGACCGGCCGCGGCGAGACCGCGGCGAGCCTGCGCCAGCGCGTCACCTCACCGCACGGCACCACCGAGGCGGCGCTGGATGTGTTCGAACAGGGTGGGCTTCGTGCGTTGGTGGAGAAGGCGCTCACCGCAGCGCGAAACCGCGGCGTCGAGATGTCGGCTGAACTGGATGGCCATCCGTGATCTATCTTGCCAATGCGCTGTCGCTGCTGATCGAGTTCGTATTCGGTTGTGCGGTGGCACTTTTCGTGTTTCGCATGCTGGCCGAAGCCGTGCGCGCGGATTTCTACAACCCCATCTGCCAGTTTCTTTATCGGGCCACCAATCCGATCCTGATCCCGATCCGGCGCGTCGTCCCGACATGGCGTCGCATCAACCTGGCAGCGCTTCTGATCGCCTGGGCGCTGGAAGTCGTCAAGAATTTCCTGCTGCGTTTCACCCGGCCCGGGTTCTGGGCGAGCAACATCGGCACGCTGGTGCTGGGCGTGGCCGACCTCCTGAGCTTCTTCCTGATCATTTACCTGATCATGATTTTCGTGTGGGCGCTGCTGAGCTACGTCAATGTGGACGCACGCAACCCGCTGGTGCCTTTGCTCGGCAAAGTCGTCGATCCGACCCTGAAGCCCTTCCGGCGCGTCCTGCCGCTGATCGGCGGTTTTGATCTGTCGCCGGTGCTTGCGATCGTGGCGATCCTGTTGCTGCAAACCGTGGTCGTGGCGTGGCTGCTGGACGTCGGGCACAGCATCTGACGGGCCTGCCCGCGATGCCGTGGCTTGCCGCGAACTGTACTCCAGTCGGCGTTTCGGAAGGCAGACGACGCACCGTTTCCGCTCCTCACGGATACAGCAACCTTTGCCTCCATTCCCCGTCCGTTAGCTCCCAGCGCGTCCGTTCATTCCAGCGGTGCGCACCCGCATACCAGAATTCCACAAGGTCGGGCACGACCCGGTAACCGCCCCACTCGGCGGGTCGCGGCACGGGCCGTCCGGCGAACTTGCGTTCGAACTCGTCGATGCGCTGCTCCAGCGCCGTCCGGTCCGGCAAGGTCCGCGACTGCAGCGACGCCCACGCGCCAAGCTGGCTCAGGCGTTCCCGCGTTGCAAAGTAGGCGTCGGATTCGGCTGCCGGCAACTTCTCGGCGCGCCCCTCGATGCGCACCTGCGCAGGCGGGTCCGATCGTTTCCAGTGCAGGCACAAAGCGGTGCGCGGGTTGACCGCAAGCTGCATGCCCTTGCCGCTGTCGTAGCGCGTGAAAAAGGTCAGCCCGCGTTCGTCGAAGGTTTTCAGCAGCACCATGCGTACATGCACGCCGGCATTCTCATCGGTGGTCGCCACGGCCATTGCGTTGGCCTCGGGATCACCGCCGGCACAGGCGTCCGCGTGCAGGCGCCGCAGCGTTTCCAGGATTGTCGGGTCGAGCGACAAGGCAGTTCACCGGATCATCATGAACTGCAAAGTTTACACGCCACCGATTCACTGCAAGCAAGCGTCCCTGCGGCTATCGCCGGCCCGCACCTCCTTGTGCGGGCGTTACTCGCGCCATCCATGGCGCTCGCCCCGCGGGCCGCCTGCGGCGTTCGGGCGTGCTCCTGCACGCCTCGTCACCTGCGCGAGATGCCCCCGGCATCTCGCGAAAGCCCCGGTTCACCCTTGTTCGACGCGATAGCCGTGCTGATACACCGCGGTCAACCGCCAGCCATGCTCGCCGGAAAGGCCGAGTTTCTTGCGCAGCCGGCTGATGTGGGTATCGACGGTGCGGGTGCTGATGTCGCTGGTGAGGTTCCAGACATTCTCGAGCAACGCGTCACGGCTCACGATGCGGCCCTGGCGCCGGAACAGGTAGGACGCCAGTTCGTATTCGCGTTGGGTCAGTTCCACCGGCTCGCCGTTGATGCTGACCTGCCTTCTTTGCGGGTCGATCCGATACGGCGGCAGTTCCATCACCTCGCTGCCATCGTCGCCGCCGCCGCGGCGTCGCAATACCGCCGCGACCCGTGCCAGCAGTTCGCCCTGCTTGGGGGGTTTGACCACGTAATCGTCGGCGCCCGCGGCCAGGCCTTCGATGATGTCTGACTCCTCGCCGCTCGCGGTGAGGAAAATGACCGGCAGGCCTGCATTGGGCGATTGCCTGATCCAGGACAGAACATCCAGCCCCTTGGCGTCGGGCAGGCTGCGGTCCAGCAGTACCAAGTCGACGGCTTCGGCGCCGAGCCGACGCCGGAAATCCGTGGCTGTCCGGAACACGGCGCAACCATAACCCGCGTATTCCAGCCACAGGCGCAAAAGCTCTAACTGA
Source organism: Rhodanobacteraceae bacterium (assembly GCA_050738135.1). Taxonomy (GTDB): domain Bacteria; phylum Pseudomonadota; class Gammaproteobacteria; order Xanthomonadales; family Rhodanobacteraceae; genus 66-474. The sequence continues at coordinate 8,052 of JBOHYV010000046.1, forward strand.
TCCGCATCATCCTCGACGCAACCAATCGTCCACGTCACTGCATTCATCGACGTCCTCGTTCCCCTTCCAGCCGCATGGCCCCCTCACGATTTGCCATCCGACGAACTTTGCCGCCCGCAGCGCTCTTGGGCGTTGACCTGCGTCAATCCACTTCGAAATTGATGCGCATGTTGACCCGCCATTCCTTGACGGCGCCGCCGCTGTCGGTGGCGATCTTGATGTCGTTGATCCATGCGCCCTTGATGTTCTTCACCGTTTTTCCGGCCCTTTCCAGACCATGGCGAACCGCATCCTCGATGCCTTTCGGCGAAGACGCACTCAACTCGATGATCTTGGTCACGGACATGGCGACTCTCCTTCCCCTTCCGGGGAACCGGGCAATCCGGGCGGATCCACGCGGCAACCGTGACACACTACGCGCTTTTGTCAAGTGCTGCCTCGTTCCCGGGCGGCGGCGGCATGCCGGTTCATTCCACTCCCCGAAAATCTTTTGCGTACTGCCGCATGCAAGGCCGGGGTGGCGGCAAGCACGCTGCGGATGCCCAGCGTCGGCTCGAGGCCATCGAGGTCGGTGAACTTGCCGCCCGCCTCGCTCACGATCACTGCCAACGCGGCAACATCGAGAATGTTGACGTCGGATTCGATCACGATGTCCAGTGCGCCACGCGACAGCTGGTGATAGTGGCAGAAATCACCATAGCCACGGACGCGATTGACCTCGCGTACCATCCCGCCCAGCGCATCCCAGCCCCGCGCGTCCCCGGCCAGGGACGCGATGTTGCCCAACGACAACGCGGCGTCACGCACGTTGCCGGTATCGGCAACCCGGACGCGTTTTCCATCCAGGAGCGCCCCGCCGGCGCGTCGCGCCCACATGGTTTCGCCGTACGCCGGTGCGTGCGAGACGCCCACCAGCAGCTCACCCGCGTGCATCAGCGCGATCTGGGTGGAGAAGAACGGCGTGCCGCGCACGAAGCTCTTGGTGCCGTCAAGCGGATCCACCAGCCACAGGAATTCGCCCCCGCCTGTGCGTCCGCGTTCCTCGCCCAGGATCGCGTGGTCGGGGAAAGCACGTTGCAACGAGTCACGGATGACGTCTTCGGCTTCGCGGTCGGCGATGGTCACGGGGCTGGCATCGGGCTTGATTTCCACCGCCACGGCGCTGCCGAAATGCCGCATGATGCGCGCACCCGCGGCGCGCGCGGCTGTGAGCGCAACTTCGAGTGCGTGGTCGAGGAAGGCGGCGTCGGGAACGTGTGCCATACCGTCGAGCTTAACGCGCTTGAGCCGGTCGGTCAGCGCCGCGATGATGCCCGGATGACCGACACGCATTCCGACAACGCCGACCTCGTGGCACGCGACCTCGCGCACGTGTGGCACCCCTGCACGCAGATGCGCGAGCACGACGCCCGGCTTCCGCTGATCCCGATCGCACGCGGGGACGGCGCGTGGCTGATCGATGCCGAGGGCAATCGTTATCTCGATGGCATCAGTTCGTGGTGGAGCAATCTGTTCGGGCACGCCAATGGCCGCATCGCGGACGCGATCTCCGCACAAGCCGCCCGCCTCAACCACGTGATGCTGGCCGGGTTCACCCACGAACCCGCGCTGCAATTGGCGGAGGAACTGGTGGGCATTGCGCCGCAGGGGCTCCAGCACGTGTCGTTCGCGGGCGACGGCGCCAGCGCCGTGGAGATCGCGCTGAAGATGAGTTTCCACTACTGGCACAACTGCGGGCAAACGCAACGTACGCGGTTCGTCGCGCTGGCCCACGGCTACCACGGGGAAACGCTCGGCGCGCTCAGCGTGAGTGACCTGCCGCTGTATCGGAAGGTGTACGGCCCGCTGCTGTTCGAGCCGATTGTCGCGCCTTCTCCCGACTGGCTTGATGCGGAGCCCGGCGAGCGCCCCGACGACGTCGCCGCGCGCCGCCTTGCCGACATGCGTGCGCTGCTGGAGCGGCACGCGCAGGAAACCTGCGCGGTGATCATCGAGCCGTTGGTGCAATGCTCCGGCGGGATGCGCATGCACGTGGCGTCGTACCTCGCGGGACTGCGCAAGCTGTGCGACGAATTCGACGTACACCTGATCGCCGATGAAATCGCGGTCGGCTTCGGACGCACCGGAACCCTGTTCGCCTGCGAGCAAGGCCCGATTGCGCCTGATTTCCTGTGCCTGTCCAAGGGGCTGACCGGGGGCGTATTGCCGCTGTCGGTCGTGATGACCACCGAGCGCGTGTATCAGGCGTTCCTTGGCGACTATGCAGCCAACAACGCGTTCCTGCACTCGCACACCTTCAGCGGCAATCCGATCGCCTGCGCGGCGGCCCTTGCTTCCCTGGCGATCTTCCGCGACGAGCCGGTTCTGGATCGAAACCGCGCGCTGGCGGTACACATGGCGCGGCAACTGGAGAAGCTGCGTGGTCACCCGTATATCGCGAACCTGCGCACGACCGGGTGGATTACCGCCTTCGAGCTGGTCGCCGACAAGGCATCTCGCCGGCCGTACGCCGGTGC
>JBOHYV010000047.1:0-10505 GCA_050738135.1 Rhodanobacteraceae bacterium
ATCGGCCCCGGATCACGGCCGTTGCGGTAGTAGGTCACGAGTGGCTTACCGTCCCGCAATACAAGCAGAGCATCAGTGTGCGATGCCTTGGCGCCGGCTATGACGGCGGCAAGAGCGGCAGCCGGCGGCTGCGTTGTCGTCGCAGCGAAAGCACAGGAGCTCCAGCCGCTTACAAGGGTTAAGCTCAACAGAAGGCAACGACGCATGATCGTTCTCCGGTTCGAGGAATGGGTTATCGGGCGCGTACCAAGCGTGCGGAAGCGCGTCGGTGCAACTCAGCGGGACGTGTCCTCTTGTTCGACGTGTATACCACGACTGGACTGTCATCTTGCGTGCCTACCCCCTGATAGCGGACAGCCATGCGGGCGAGTCGTAGGTCGCCTTCTGGCCGGCACCTGTCACCAGGTCGGTTTGCGTGATGATGTTTTGAGCCCGCGAGATCAGACGCAACCCGCAGATACGTCGCACGCGCCCGGCACGGACGAGATACCGCCCACGTCGCGTTTATGCTGGCAGCTTCAGCTGCGGATGCAATCCGGCGCGCGCGGCCAGACGCACCAAAAGGTCCAGACTGAACTTGTCGATCTTGCCGCGCTTGATGTCCGACACGCGCGCTTGCGTCACGCCCAGCACCTTGGCCGCCGCGGCTTGGGTGCCGGCGTTCTTCAACCACGCTTCCAATCCGCGCAGCAACTGCGCGCGCATCTTGAGTTCCGCGCCGCGGTCGGGCGGAAACAGCGCCGGATCGTCGAACACGCTGCCCTTGGTGACGTGGGTGATGAGGCTGGTCTTCTTCATGACATTTATCTCGTGATGGCTTTGAATCTATCTTGCGCAATGCGCAGATCGCGCTGACTCGTTTTCTGTGTCTTTTTCTGAAAGGCATGCAGCACGTAAACGCCTTCTGGCCGCGTTGCCAGGTAGATCGCCCGGAACGCGCCAATCGCATCGCGGATACGCAGTTCACAGACACCTGCGGCGACCGTCGGCATGGGCTTCCAATCGCTCGGCTCCAACCCGCGCTGCACCTTGTCCAGTTGGTAGCCGGCCTCGTTCTGCGCCGACTGTGGAAACGTATCCCAATCTGCCTTGCTGCTGCCCACCCAGAGCACGTCTTTCATGGATAGGAGTATGCTTGATATTGCATAACGTGTCCAGCCAGCCCCTTGAGACACCCTGTCACAAGATGGGATGGTGTGTAGTGGGTGGGTAAATTCCACTCGCCGCGACTGGCAACTGCATCACCAGGGGGATGGTTTCGTCCACACCACCCGCTCCTCCAGACACGCAAAAGGGGCCGGTGGCCCCTTTGTGTATCTGGCGGAGAGGGTGGGATTCGAACCCACGTTACGGCATAACCGTAAACCGGATTTCGAATCCGGCGCATTCGACCACTCTGCCACCTCTCCAGAAACAAAATGCGCGGTGCCGTAAAGGTCGTGCCGGCGCATTGTTCGCCTCATCCCTGAGACCCACCCCTCGCTTTGCTCGGGGCCAGCCCTTCGGCTGTCCAAATCGCTCCCGGCGATTTAGTCGACCACTCTGCCACCTCTCCGACGTTCCACGAGTGCTGCGTATTTCGGATTGCAGCGGCTCCGAACGGGGCAGTCATGATAATCGCGCGTGTCAGCCGGTGACAACCAACAGGCGAGCAGAATCGAAACGCATCCGGCCCTTTTCGCGCTTTCGCTGGCGCGCCCCGAGCCTGCTTCGGACGTGATCCGGCGGCGAACGGAGTTCCAAGCCTGACCACCGCCCGATTCGGGGGGCGCTTGCGTCGTCCCCGTGTTCGTACCACCATTCGATGCTTGGCGGGATGGGAGGGCCGTGGCAGCGACCGAGCCGATGAGCGAGCCAGGCGGGTTGCCGATGGGGGCGCCCGGCGTCAGCGTGCTTGAGGGCGCGGATGGATTTGACTGCTTCGTCCAGGAGCAATACCCGCGACTCGTCCAATTTTTGCGGGCACGCTCGCAAACCTCCCAGGATGCCGAAGACGCCGCGCAGGAAAGCATCATCAAGCTGATGCGTTACCGTTGTTCGACGCCGGCTTCGGATTGGCCTTACCTGCTTCATCGGATCGCCATCAACACCGCGCACGACAAGTTCCGAGCCACGCGGCGTCGCCAGACGATGGTGAAGGCGGCAAGCCTGGAGGCCCGGCCGGTTTCACGCGGTTGTTCTCCCGACGAATACGCTGCGCGGGAGCAGATATTCGCGCGCATTCGTCGAGTCATTCGGCGACTGCCTCCCAAATGCAGGCGGGTTTGCGTGCTCAAGCTGGCGCGCGACATGACCAACTCGGAAATCGCCCAATACTGCGGCATATCCACCAAGATGGTCGAGAAGCACCTTGCCAAGGGGCTCGCCATCTTGTGCCGGGAGGTGGGAAATTCGACCGCCGGGGCGTTTAGGGAGTCATGAAGAATGAAATATCGAACGTCGATGTCACGCCTCGGATGCGCAGGGTGGCTGAACAGTGGTTCGTGAGGCTGCTCGACACCCATGAAGGGGATCCGGCGCGCGCAGAATTCGAGCGATGGCTTGCGGCGAGTCCGGCGCACGCTATCGCATACCGCAAGGTCGACCGGGTCTGGGCACTGAGTCGGGCAGCCGCCCGGCATTCCGACATCAAGGTCATGGCTGACCGGATCCCGGACTCGCGCACCGCAGCAGCATCGCGACCCCGGCGGTCATGGCTGCGACCCGCTGTCGCCATGGTGGCGGTGCTGATCGTCCTCGCCGGAGCGGGCGCCTGGAGGTGGTGGTACATCGCCCACGCCAACCAGACCGACATCGTTTACACGACCGCCATCGGTCAGCGGCGCAAGCTGGACCTTAAAGACGGGTCGGTGGTTTTGCTCGACACCGACTCGGTTGTCGACGTGCATTACGGTCGCGGCGCGCGCAAGGTCGGCCTGAAGCGGGGGCGTGCCGAATTTACCGTGAAGCACAATCCCGACCGGCCGTTCATCGTGCACGCCGGCGACGGTGTCGTGACCGACCTTGGCACGACGTTTCAGGTAAGCGTCGGCGGCAACGGCAACGTCAACGTGGTGTTGATCAGGGGGAAAGTGTCGGTCAAGGCGGCACGGTCGGAAACGGTGCTGCTTGCCGGGCAAGCGTTGCGATTCAACCGCGCGGGCATCGTGCGCGCCGCCCACCCTGCGGATCTGTCTTTTGCGCTCGGTTGGACGCGGGGCAAATTGATCGTGCACAACTGGCCCTTGCCGCGCCTCGTTGCTGCAATGAACCGGTACAGCAGTTTGAAGCTCGAGATAGCCGATCCCGCTCTGGGCAATGTGCGGGTGACCGGAACCTTCCGGGCCGGCGACCAGCGTACCTTGATCAAGGTGCTGCAGTCGGGCTGGTCCATCCACGCTGACCGTGTTTCGCCCGAAAGCGTGCGGTTGTCCGGCGAGCGGGGCGGGAGGTCGCTGTCATCCAAGCCAGGTGAAGGGAGGCGGTCGCGAGGGTAGGGTGTGATCGCCGCTTGCGCGTTTATGGGCTGGGTCCTTGGGGACGATGCGACATCGCGGAGGGCACGATGAAATCCGACCATGGCGAGTGCCGCGTCCGGCGTCGTACGGATGCATGCGAGACTCGCCGAAATTTTCCACTGCGCCGCAACGCGCTGGCGCTGGCCTTGGCCGCCGCATTGGGCTCGACCGGGATCGGCGGGATGCTGGTGGCAGTGCCCGGTCATGCCGCAACACCATCCGCGGAGATACGCACCGCGGATTACCACATTGCACCCGGTGCCCTGGGGCAAGCCCTGGACAGGTTTGCCGAGGTCAGCGGCGTGCAGGTGGACTACCCGCCGCAGTTGGTAGCCGGCAAGAACACCGTCGGGGCATCCGGACGCCTTTCGAGCAAGGCGGCCTTGGCGAAGCTGCTGCGCGGTACCGGAATCACGGCGCACAGGATCGACGGCACCACGTTCGTATTGACTTCCGCGCCGGATCGCCGTGACCCGCCGGATCCCGTGCAACAGACAGCGCCACCGCCACCTTCGTCGGCCAATCCACAAGCCAAGCCGAAGCCAAGTACGCTGAAAACGATCACGGTGACCGGGTCGCTGATTCCGCAGGCGCAAGTCGAGACATTCGTTCCGACCATCACCCTGCAAGTCCAGAATCTGGAAAATTCGGGGTTCGGATCGGTATACACCGCGTTGCGTGCGCTGCCGCTGGCGACCGGTTCGGTCCATGACAATCAGGATTCGGCGACCGGCTTCACGCCGGGTGCAGAGACGATCAGCCTGTTGGGTCTTGACCCGGGCTTCACGCTTTATCTGGTCAACGGCCACCCCATCACCAGCTATCCATTGCTCTACAACGGGCGCAGCAACTTCGTCAATATCGGCGACATCCCGATGGGCATGGTGGATCGCATCGATATCGTTCCCGGCAACCTGTCATCGATCTACGGATCCGGTGCCATCGCCGGCGTGGTGAACATCATCCTCAAGCACCACATCAACGGCTACGAGCTGAACGTCCGCGGCGGCACCTATACGGATGGCGGCGGGCAGAATCAACGGGTCGAGTTCATCGGCGGCCTCGACCGCGGCCGTCTCAGCATGATCTACGGTGCAGAGCTTTACAACCAGAAAGGGGTTTGGGGACAGCAGCGAAACATCAGCTCACTGGACAACCCGGATCCGACCCTGCGTTACGGCTATCCGATCTTCATGCATCAGTATTTGTCACCGTCCTATTACACCGTTTACCAGGACCCCGGCGATGAATGCGACAACAAGTTGTTCTACGGGACCCTGAAGCGTGAATCCCGGCCGAATGAAGGACCGCCCCTGGATCCGGAAACCACCGCGCCGACAGGGCCGGGCTATTACTGCGGCACCCCGCGGTGGTGGAATACCCAGACCATCCTCAATTACGTTCGCTCCGCTGCCGGGTACCTGAATGCAAGATACGAACTGAATGACAACACCGAGTTGTATGCCAATATTCTGTACGATGTCGACAAGAACGAAACGATGGACAGTTACGAGCAGTTCTGGCAGGCCAATTACTGGGGGAGCGATTTTGGCGACACCGGCCTGTTCTGGAATGCGAACACGAACCGGTATGAATCGTTGTGGCGGTTCTTCACCCCGGAGGAATCGGGCTCCAACTGGCGCGATTGCTGCGGCGGCGATTACCTCGAACACACGTACAACGTGTGGGCGGGCGCGCGTGGAAATGTCGGGAACATCAATTACGACGCGTTCTATGCGCGTTCGCAGGATACGCTGGACGAAAGGATCCCGTGGGTGCTCACGGACAAGGTCAACCAGTTCTTCCAGAAACAGGTAATGGGGCCGTTGCTCGGTACGACCTCCGGCTATCCGATCTACGCGCCGGACATCGACAAGTTCTACCAACCGATCACTCCTGCGCAGTACGCGAGCTTCAACGGGATCCAGCGTGATCACAACGTGACTTGGCGGCAGAGCGTCAACCTGCATGTTTCGGACAGCAATCTTTTCAAGCTTCCCGGTGGGAACGCCGGGGTTGCCGCACTGATCCAGTACGGGGAGCAGGTGTGGTCCAATCCCACCGACCCCCGGGTGATCGCCGGAGATTTCTACAACCTTACCGGTACCTCCGGGGGCGGGCGGCGCAACTTCATGGCCACGGCAGGCGAATTCAGGGCCCCCGTGTTCAAGATGCTGACGCTCGATCTTTCGGGTCGGTACGATCGGTTCAAGAACCAGGGCGGCGGGACCGACCACCGGCTTACGTACAAGTTCGGCATCGAGTTCAGGCCGTTCCAGACACTGCTGCTGCGTGGCAATTACTCCACGGCGTTTCGCGCGCCCGACATGGCTTATGTCTTCGGCGGCAAGAGCGGCAATTTCAACAGCGGATTCACCGACTACTACCGGTGCGACTTGTACGGTGGCGCGGTGGACGAATGTCCGTACTTCAACAACCAGGGATTCTTCGAACAACACTTCGGCAACCGAAACCTCAAGTCGGTCACGGCCAAATCGTTCGGCTACGGCATCGTGTGGTCTCCAACCAGCAACTTCAATGCCAAGGCTGATTACTACGACGTCACGATCCACAATGAAGTCGAGATCCAGTCCGCCGACGCCTTGCTCAAGACCGAGGCCCAGTGCCGCACCGGCGCGCTCGACATCAGCTCCGCGATGTGCGTCGCGGCCATCAGCCAGGTCGAACGCGCGCCTGCCACCGCCCTGCAGCCCAACGAGCTGAAGCAACTGACGACCCTGCCGATCAATATCGCGAACGAACGCGTGGCCGGTATCGTGGCTTCGTTGGCTTACTCGCACGGGCTCGGGCACTTCGGAGACATCGACTTCCAGGCCCACTACAACGTGACCCTCAAGCATACTTTTCAGGAGTATCCGGGAGAGGCGCCGGTGGACTTGTTGCGGCAGCCGGGCTTGTCGCCGTTCTCCACCGAGTTCAAGACCATCGCGAACGCTTCGGTGACGTGGAACGTCGCGAAGTGGAGCGTAACGCTGTACGGGGTGCGTTATGGTTCGACGCCGAACTATGCGGCTCAATACAACGGTTACGGCACGGACCTCAGTGGCTACAACGGGCAGCCGGCCGGGAGCATTCCACCCTGGATCCTCTACAACGGGAGCGTGACCTATCACCTCAATCCTGCCATGCGGCTCAGCGTGATCGCGCACAACGTCAGGAACACGATGCCGCCGACCGATCTGAGCTACGTGGGCTGGCCGTACTACAACAGTGAGGATTACAACCCGTACGGCCGCGAGGTGTGGCTGGAGTTTGACTGGCGGTTCGGGCAACACTGATCTCTCCATTTGTTCCGCGACGTTGCAACAAGCCATTGCCATCCGGAAGCCGTGCCCGGATGGGGCCTGCCGGTGATGCACGCCAGCGAACATGCTGCCGCTTCATGAATCGATGACCCGCAAGCTGACGCCCCGGTTGACCGTGCTTGCCCTGGTGGCAATGCTTGCGGCCATGCCCGTGGCGGGGCGCGCGGCCGGCAGGACGCTGTTCACCGCGGCCGACATCAACCGATTGGCTGCCATCAGCGAGCCGGAACTGTCGCCTGACGGACATCGGGTGCTTTACACCGTTACCACGGCCGACACCGGACGCGACCGGCAGCACTCGGTCGTCTGGCGCGTCAACATCGACGGTCGGGATCGCAGCCAGCTCACCCACATGCCCGATGCGGACGCGTGGAATGCCGAATGGTCGAGTGACGGCAAGTTCATCGCGTTCCTGTCCGATCGCAAAAGTGCCGACGGCAAGGAGGTGGGCACGCAGGTCTGGGAGATGCCAGCCCGCGGAGGCACTGCGCACGAGCTCACCCATTTTCCCGCCGACGTGAAGGCATTCGGGCTGTCGCCGGACGGGAAGCAGCTGGCCGTGATCGCGCTCGATCCGAAGGCCCCGGCCGTGGGTGCCGACCCGAAGACTCCGCCGCCTTTCGTGACCACGCGTTTCCACTTCAGGAACGACGAACAAGGTTGGCTGGGTTCGCGCTACCAACACCTGTACATGGTCAACATCGCCAGCGGCAAGGCCTGGCTGCTGACGCCGGGCAAGCGCAACCAGTATCTCCCTGCCTGGTCACCGGATGGTCGGCAGATCGCCTACGTCAGCAAGGGCGGTCCGCATCCGGACCGCACCATGAACTACCAGATCTACCTCGTCGACGCACATCCCGGCGCCAAGCCGCGCCAGTTGACCCGCGACGGCGACAATCTCGATCCTTACTGGAGTTCCAGCCCGGCATGGTCACCCGACGGCAAACACATTGCCTATCTGCACAGCGTCGGCGGCAAATGGGCGGACTACGCGCCATCCCGATTGGCGGTGATCGACGTTTCCAGCGGCGAGCACCACGTCCTGACCTCCCTCGATCGCACTTTCTACCATCCGGCCTGGACATCGGACGGACGCGGCATTTACGCGCTGCTCGAACAGGCCGAGGTCACCCACCTCGTGAGTGTCGATGTCGCGACCGGCGAACTCACCGAGATGGATCACGGCGATCGGTTCGACGTGAATTTCACCATGTCGTCGCGTGGGCGCATCGTGGTGCTTGGTGGCGACGACGTGCACCCGTATGACCTTGCAGCGCTTGATCATGGCCAGTTGCGGGTGATCGTCGATCACAACCGCTGGCTGGCCGATACGCAATTGGCGACCACCGGAACCGTGCACTTCACCGATGCCGACGGGGTGAAGATCGATGCCCTGTTGATGAAGCCGGTCGGCTACGAGAAAGGTCGCCGCTACCCCACGATCCTGCTTGTGCACGGCGGCCCGGTTTATCAGTTCAGCCATGAGTTTCATGCGGACTGGCAGGTGTATGCCGCGCACGGCTACGCGGTGCTGGCGGTGAACCCGCGCGGAAGTTCCGGGCGCGGTTTCGAATTTGCCAAGGCCATCTACGCGGACTGGGGCAACAAGGACGCCCAGGACCTGATGGCCGGAGTCGATGACATCGTGAAGCTCGGCATCGCCGACCCGGACCGGCTGGGAATCGGGGGCTGGAGCTACGGCGCCATCCTTACCGATCAGGTGATCGCCCACACCCGCCGTTTCAAGGCCGCGGTGAGTGGGGCGGGCAGCGGCAACATGTACGGAATGTATGGCGTCGACGAATACGCCCTCGACTACCAACTGGAGCTTGGGCTGCCGTGGAATCCCGGAGACCGGGCCGCCTGGGACCGGGTGAGCTATCCGTTCCTGCACGCCGATCGCATCGTGACGCCGACGCTTTTCGAGTGCGACGGGATCGACTTCAACGTCCCCTGCGTGGGGTCCGAGCAGATGTATCAGGCATTGCGCGAAGTCGGAACGCCGACCGAGTTGGTGGTTTACCCCGACCAGCACCACGAAATATCGACGCCCAGCTATCTGCTTGATCGCGTGCAGCGCGACCTGGCCTGGTTCGATCGCTATCTCAAGCACGGCGGCGGTGCGTAGTGAACCCCCGTGCGGGCATCCGTCGCGGCGGGAGCACGCAGCGCTTCGATGGGCGCGGCGCGATGAATCGCCGTGCCCGGCGGCCCTCGCTCAGGCCGTTTGGATGTCCGGGGCCGTTGCTTGCGACTCCGGCTCGTCCGTGTCGGATACGTGCAAGGCCGCGACAAGCGGCGCCAGGTGTCTGGCGTAGGGTCGCCACTGGTTCAGGCCGCGGGCGTGGACCGGTTCGCGTACCTGCGGGCTGCTGAGGGTGGCGACCGGTGACTTGTTCCGAGTGATTTCGCTGCAACCCGGGACGGCGCGCAGGCCGCAATACGCGAACACCCGTTGCAGGGCCCGTTCCGGATCGGTCACCAGTTGCTGGTAAGGCACGTCCTGCAGCCGACCCGGAAACAGCCCATGCCAGTAGCCCATCAGGTCAAGGTACAGATGATGGTATTGCGCGAGTTCGGCAAGGTCGTAGCTGAACGGGTAGCTGTTTCCGAACAGCACCTTGTAGTTGGAGAAGCATACGTCCATGGGCGCGCGCGCCATGTGCAGGATGGGTGCCCGGGGCAGCGCGCGGCGAATCAGGCCGGCGAGCATCCAGTTGGGCGGCAGTTTGTCGACATAGAACGCCTTTCCCGCGGCACGCCATTGGGTCTGCTCGAGATATCGGCGACCGAGTTCCTCGTAATCGATGGAGCCGAGCTGGTCCATGAAAGCCGTGTCGAGGATCTGATTTCCGTGGACGTTGGCCGACCACCGCAACTGCAACGGAAAGTCGTTGCGTTCACCCGTCGACACCACGTCCGGATGGTTGTCCAGCATCCGGGCGAGCAGCGTGGTTCCGCTGCGCGGCATCCCGACGATGAAGATGGGTACGGGACCGTCGATGGACGCGCCGGGACCGGCCATGAACTCGCTGGAGACGATTCGCTTCAAACTGTCCAGAAGGTTCTTGCTGATGCGGAACTCTCCGGCCAGGCGCATGTGCATGATCGCGTTGGCCCTCCGCAACGCCACGAAAGCGTCGTCGCGGCGATCGAGGGTGTCCAGTTCCTCGAAGCGCGCGAATTCCAGCGCGGCATGCTCTTCCGTGCCTTGTCGCACTTCGATTGCCTGCTTGTGGATGAAGGCAAGCCGGTTCGCGTCCGGGTCGTGTTTGCTCAACCGCGCCAGCGCCAGGGCCGCCCGGCCGTAGGTCGGCTTGCGCTTCAGGCATTCACGCATTTCCTGCCGGGCAGCTTCGACCTGCCCGCTGAACTGCAGTTGCAGGGCGTGGAAGTACCTGAAATCCGGATTGTCGTAACCCTGTGCCTGCGCGCGATTCATGAGCTCCAGGGCCATCGCGTTGTCGCCCAGCAGCTGGTAGATGCGCGCAATGGACCTCAGTTGCCGCCCATCCAGGCTCCGCGACAGCACGTCGAACCGCGACAGGCACGCATTCGCTGAGGTCATTTCGCCGATCCGGATCAGGCACTGCGCGGCGGCGGCCACGGCGCTTGGGTCATCCGGGGGTGATTGCGCGGCCAGTCTGGCTTCGCTGGCCGCTTCGCGCACCCGGCCCTCGCT
>JBOHYV010000048.1:0-10428 GCA_050738135.1 Rhodanobacteraceae bacterium
GGACAACTACCGCCAGAACGTCGCGATCAGCCTGATGGAACGCATGTCGGTCGGGCGCATTGGTTCCAAGGCGCACTTCATCCGCACCCTCGAAGCGCGCGGTCAGCTCGATCGCCAGATCGAATCATTGCCTTCCGACGCGGAACTGACCGAGCGCCGCACCCGCCACCAGGGCATGACGCGCCCGGAGCTGGCCGTGCTGCTGTCGTATTCCAAGATCGTGCTGTATCAGGCGCTGCTGGATTCCGACGTGCCGGAAGATCCATTCCTTTCGCACGAACTGGTGCGGTATTTTCCGGAGCCGTTGCACGAGAAGTACGCCGCGCACATGCAACGCCATCGCCTGAAACGCGAGATCATCGCGACCGCGGTCACCAACTCGATCGTCAACCGGATGGGCGCCACCTTCGTGCTGCGCACCCAGGAAGACACCGGCGAGACCGCGGCGGCAGTGGTCAAGGCGTACAACGCGACCCGCCAGATCCTGCACGCACGTGAGCTGTGGTCGGGCATCGATGCGCTGGACGGCAAAGTCAGCGAAACAGCGCAGATCGACGCGTTGATGAAGCTGTGGTCGCTGTTGCGCCACGCATCGCGCTGGCTGCTCAACCGACCCGGAACGGTGCTCGGTATCACGGATCTGGTGCAGCGCTATCAACCGGGCATGGACACACTGCGTGCGGCCTTGCCGGCGACGCTTACCGAGACCGGACGCGCGTCGTGGAATGTGGATCTGGAGAAATGGCAGGGGTTGGGATTCGCTGACGAACTTGCGCGCAAGCTGGCCACGATTCCGGTGCTGGAGGTGGCCATGGACGTCATCGAAACCTCGCTGGAGTCGAGCCGCCCGGTCGAACACGTCGCGCGCGTGTTCTTCGATCTGGGCGAGGCGCTGGACATCGAGTGGCTGCGCAACCAGATCGAGAGACTGCCCGTGGAGAGCGGTTGGCATGCCCAGGCGCGCGGCGTGCTGCGCGATGAACTCGCGGTGCAGCAGCGTGCGATGGTAAGCCAGATCCTGGCATCCGAACAGGGCAGGCAGGGCGCCGACGGTGCGGTCACCGCTTGGCTGGAACGCGACGATGCGCAACTGCAATTCACCCGCGGCATGTTGGACGAGATCCGCGGCGTCGATGTGGACTATCCGGTTGCCTCGGTGGCATTGCGGCGCCTGGCGCAGCTGGCGCAGGTGGGATGATGGCGGGACTCGGGATTCGGCAATGCAATCCGTTCACTTCCTCGCTCGCGAAGCGGGGCGCCGCGTGGAGGCGAGGAGATGTCACTGCCCGTGGGCGCCTGAATTGAGCAGCGCATCCAGCATGCAGGTGTGCAACCCGGACAAACCTTCGTTGCGTGTTGGCGGACAAGCCCGGATTTGAAACCGGTTGAATGGGACGCAGACTGGCGATACGCCGTGTGCCCACGGTCAGCAACGGAGGTGCGCCGCGTCAATTTGCAGTACCGTGACGGATGTCTGCACCATCACTTCGGGATCGCGTCATGCCCAGGACAATCCACCTCAAGGTAAACGGCAAGCAGCACGCGGTCGAGGCCGAGCCCGACACGATGCTGCTGTACGTATTGCGTGACCAGCTGGGGCTGCACGGACCCAAGTTCGGTTGTGGCCTTTCGGAATGTGGCGCATGCACCATCCACCTGGATGGTGCCGCCGTGCATTCGTGCGTGCTTCCGGCCAACGCCGCCGAGGGCCACGAGATCACCACGCTCGAGGGGCTCGGCAGTGTGGACAAGCCGGGGCCGCTGCAGCAGGCGTTCATCGACGAACAGGCCGCCCAGTGCGGCTACTGCATCAACGGCATGATCATGACCGCGCAAGCGTTCCTGGATACGCATCCGCACCCGAGTCGGGACGACATCAAGCAGGCCCTGGACAACAATCTGTGCCGCTGCGGGACGCACATGCGCATCGTCCGCGCCGTCGAGCGCGCCGCCAGGAACTGGAGGCAGGCATCATGAACGCGCGCCCCGAAACCGCACCCGCGACTTCAAGCTTGTCCGACTCCGGCGCCAGCCGCCGCAAGTTCCTCACGACCTCGGGTGGTCTGGTGCTGGGCTTCAGCCTGTTCGGGCCGCTGGCCGCGGTCGCCAGGCAACCCGGTACGCGCCCTCCAGCCGGCGCAACCGGAGGCGCGCAGACATTCACCGGGGTGGATCCGGCCAAGCTCGATGCATGGCTTGCGATCCACCCCGACAACACCGCCACGCTGTTCACGGGCAAGGTCGAGCAGGGCAACGGCTCGCCCAATGCACTGGCGCAGATCGCCGCCGAGGAGCTCGATTTCCCATTTGACCAACTGTTCGTGGTGATGGGTACCACGACCGACACGGTGGACCAGGGACCGACGTATGGCAGCATGGCCGTCCGTTACGCCGGTCCGCAAATCCGTCACGCCGCGGCCGCGGGACGCCAGGTTCTGTTGTCGATGGCGAGCAAAAGCCTGCAGGTGCCGGTTGGGCAGCTCACGGTGCACAACGGTGTCGTTTCCGTCGTCGGCGCACCGAAACACAGCATCACTTATGGCGAGTTGGTGGACGGCAAGCGCCTCGACGTGACGATCGGTGCAACCGGCAAGAAGTTCGGCATGAAGGTGGCGCCGGATGCCAAGCTCAAGGACCCTTCGAAATACACGATCGTCGGCACTTCGGTTCCGCGCAAGGATATTCCGGGCAAGGTCACGGGCGAGTTCACCTATGTGCACGACGTCAAGGTGCCGAACATGCTGCACGGGCGCGTGGTGCGGCCCTACGGCATCGAATCCGAACTGCTGAGTGTCGATGAAAGCGGCCTCAAGGACATTCCGGGATTCGTCGCGGTGGTGCGCCAGCGCAATTTCCTTGGCGTCGTTGCCGAAACGGAGTGGGGCGCCATCAAGGCAGCCAGGAGACTGGGTTCGAAGCTGGTCCGCAAGGGCCCCACGGACGGCCAGGCGAAATGGTCGGATTGGCAGGGATTGCCGGCGGCGGAAGATCTTTGGGACACGCTGCGGCATGCGTCGGGCAAGGTCATCACGGTGGCCAACCGTGGCCACGTCGACGCGGCCATGCGTGATGGCGCGAAGACGTTGAAGGCAACCTTTCGCACGCCGTTCGAGACCCACGGTTCGATTGGCCCGGAACTCGCGATTGCCGATGTCGGCAAGGGTTACGCGAAGTTCTGGGCGGGCACCCAGATGCCGCACCAGGCGCGGCGCGACATGGCCGAGCTGCTGGACCTTCCGGTTGAAAACGTCGAGGTGACTTGGGTCGAGGCTTCCGGCCAGTATGGCCGCAACGGTCTCGAGCCCGTGATGGCGGATGCCGCGATCATGTCGCGCGCCGTCGGGCGCCCGGTGCGCGTGCAGTGGATGCGCTGGGATTCGCACGGCTGGGATCCCAAGGAACCGCCTATCGTGCAGGACCTCGAGGGCGCGCTGGATCATGCCGGCAACGTCGTCGCGTGGCGCCACCACATGTGGGTTCCGACGATGAGCGATACACGTCTGCTGGCGTCCGAACTGATCGGCAAGCCGGTCGGCAAGGTCAACTTGGGTGATGCCGCGATCAAGTACGAATATGAATTCGACAATGCGGATGTCGTGGCGCATGGGGAAGGTCGGGTCGGCGTGATCACCGCGTGGATGCGCGCGCCCGGACAGTTCGAGACCACTTTTGCAATGGAAGCCTTCGTCGATGAACTGGCCGCGGCGGCGGGCCAGGATCCGCTGGCATTCCGGCTGAAGTACCTCAAGGAACCGCGTGCGATTGCGGTCCTGAAGGCGGCCGCCAAACAGTACGGCTGGAAGAGCCGGCCGGCGTTCCGGGGCAAACAGCCGGGCCGCAAAGCCCCGGGCCGTGGCATCGCATGGGTCAACCGTGACGGGTCTCGTGTCGCCACCATCGCGGATGTCGTGGTTGATCGGGACACCGGCGGGATTTGGGTCCAGCGCCTCGTGGTGGCACACGACTGCGGGTTGGTGATCAGTCCCGACGGCATGCGCAACCAGATCGAGGGCAACGTAATCCAGTCGATGAGCCGCACGCTGCACGAGGAAATCACCTTCGACCGAGCGCACGTCACCAGTCGCGACTGGGCGAGTTATCCGATCCTGCGCTTCAACGAGATTCCCGACAGCATCGAGATGGTGTTCGTCAACAACAGCGCCCAATATCCATCGAATGGCGGAGGCGAACCCTCGACCTGTCCCACCGCGGCGGTCATCAGCAACGCGGTCTACGACGCAACCGGCATCCGCTTGCGCCAGACGCCATTCCGGCCGAAGCGCGTCAAGGCGGCGCTTGCCCAAGCGTAACGTTCTCGTGACCACTCACATCATGTGTCACCCGTGAGCAGCGCGGCGGAATGGGGGGCGCTGATCGATGCGGTCGAACGCCTTCCAGACGGTAGCTCGGCGGCGCTGGCCACGCTCATCCGGACGCGTGGTCCGACTTTCCGCCACGCCGGTACGCGCATGCTGGTCGACATCGACGGGCGCGTCGTCTGTGAACTCTCCGGTGGCTGCCCGCAGCGCGACATCGTCGAGCGCGCCCGCACGGTCATTCGCGACGGACAACCCGTACGGATCGCCTACAACGCCGAATCAGGCCTGGACGTGTTGATGGAGATGGGCTGCGGCGGTGAACTCGAGGTGCTGATCGAACCAATCAAGCGAACGAACGCGATGGCCTGGCTGGTTCCGCTCGAAACCTGCCTGCGTGAACGCCGACTGGCCATACTGGCGACGTGGTTCGCGCGCGATGGCGCGACAATCATGCCGCGTCATGCACTGGCGATCACCGATGATCCGGAACCAAACACCCCCGCCTGCGACACACTGCACGCTGCGTTCGCCCGACCGCGACCGGAGCACGCCGAGGTGATTGCCTTGTCCGGTGCGGGCGGTCATGACGAGGTTCTGCTTGAACCGGTGCAACCGCCCCACGCCTTGATCGTGATCGGCAGCAACGCCACCGCGCGGGCACTGCTGCGACTGACCGGCGCACTCGGCTGGCAAACCACGCTGGTGGACAATGATCCGCGCCGGCTCGATGTTTCCGGTCTGCCGTCCAGGCTTGTTGCTTGCTGTGCCGAGCCGCGCGGTCTGCGCCAGGCAATCGCGCTCGATGCGCACACCTCGGTGGTGGTGATGACCCATAATCTGGAGCGGGATGCGGCGTATCTGCGCGCATTGGAAGGCGCGCCGCTCGCGTACGTCGGCGCGTTGAGTTCGCGTGAACGGGCAGCGCGCCTGCATGCCGGGCTGCGAGCGCCCGGATGGACGTTGCACGCGCCGGCCGGGCTGGACATTGGCTCGGACACGCCCGAAGAAATCGCGCTGGCGATCGCCGCGGAAATCCTGGCAGTCCAGCGCGCTCGCGCGGGTGGCGCGCTGCTTGCAAGCACCGGCGCCATCCACGCATGAACGTCGAAACGCCTCACGGCGGAGAAACCGTCGTGGTGTTGCTGGCTGCCGGCGAAGGTCGCCGTTTCGGTACGCTCAAGCAATTGATCCCGATCGACGGCGAGCCGATGGTGCGCCGTGTGACACGCACGCTGCTGTGCCTGCGGCGCCCATTGCTGGTGGTGACCGGCGCTGGCGGTGAAGCCGTAGCCACCGCGCTGGCCGGGTTGTCGGTGACGTGCGTACCGAATCCCGATTGGCGCGAGGGTCTGGGCGCATCGCTGGGCGCCGGCATCCGCGCCGTGTGCGAACGTTTTCCCCAGGCCGCAGCGGCACTGGTGTGCCTGGCCGATCATCCCTTGCTCGACGTGCGTGCGCTGGAGGCAATGCTCGAACGGCATGCGCAGGAACCGGAGCGCATTTTCGCAGCCGACCATGCCGGCATGCCGGGTCCGCCGGTGTTGTTTCCCGCCGATTGTTTCTCCGAACTCGCCGCATGGCAGGGAGTGGAAGGCGCGCAGGCCTGGCTCCGCCGCCAGGGTACACGTGTCGAGCGTGTGCCCCTCGATGTGACGGACGTGGATACGCCCGCCGATCTCGATCGCGTGCAGCGGCGACTCGCGCAGTGAATGGACGTCCCCTCGCGCCTTGGCCGTTGCCGTATGCGGGTGATCCGCCCGCGACGGCATCAGCACGGCTGGAGCGTCCGTTTCAGTGAGAGCGGTCACTCGCGCTTTCCGGCTGGGATGTCGCCAACCGGGTTGCTCCCGGTCATTTGTCATGCAAGACGAGACGTGTGGCTGCGGCGCAACCCGAATCAATCGCTCACAACTCGAACTGCTCGTCCAGGATCCGCTGCGCCAGGCTGTGTTCGGGATCGAACAGCAGCGTGATGGCGCGTTCGCGTGCCTGACGCACCTGGATGTCCACCGCGTCGCGCACCTCGTGGTAGTCGGCGGTGGCGCTGACCGGGCGGTGTCCGGGTTCCAGCGTGCGCAAGCCGATCTGGGTGGCGACCGGCAACAGTGCACCGCGCCATCTGCGCGGGCGGAACGGGCTGATCGGGGTCAGCGCCAGCACGTTGGCGTCGAGTGGCAGGATAGGCCCATGCGCGGACAGGTTGTAGGCGGTGGATCCGGCGGGCGTCGAAACCAGCAGGCCATCGCAGATCAGGTTGGTCAGCTTGACCTCGCCGTTCAATGCCACTTCGATGTGGGCCGCCTGGTTGGTCTGCCGCAACAGCGAGATTTCGTTGAAGGCCAGCGCCGCGACTTCGTTGCCGTCGCGTTGCCTGACGCGCATTTCGAGCGGATGCAGCACCGCGGGACGCGCCGCCGTGATGCGCGCCGGCAGTTCATCCGGCACGTAACGGTTCATCAGGAAGCCGACGCGGCCCAGCTTCATGCCGTATACCGGCAGTCCGCGGTCGAGCTGCGCGTGCAAAGTGCGCAGCATGAAGCCATCCCCGCCCAACGCGACGATGACGTCGGCTTCCTCGGGCGAAACCGCGCCGTAGTGGCCCTGGAGTTTCTCGCACGCCGCGCGCGCCTTTTCCGATGCGGAGGCGACAAACGCCAGCCGCGGCTTGACGGTGGCGGGGTGCAGTGCGGTGGCCATGGCGCCAGTTTGCCGCGAAAGCGACGGTTTGGGAAACTTGTGCCGTCGTCGGCCGGACATCCCCCGGTGCTACGCCCCCACGCTGCGCGCCCGTTCGCTTCGCTCCGCCCTTCGTTCCGAAGGGGGGTGAACAGCGTGTGGGTTCACCATGCTGTTCCGAGTTCCGAGTTCCGAGTCCCGAGTCCCGAGTCCCGAGTCCCGAACCCCTGGTCAAGTCACGTAACGCATCTCGGCCGACGGAGAAGCAAGGAAGTTGCCCTGCGCGAAATTGACGCCGGCGGAAAACAGGGTCGGCATGCTGGCGGCCTCCTCGATCCACTCGACCACGGTGCGTTTGCCCGCGGCATGCGCCTGCGAGCACAGCTCGCGCACCTTCTGCTCGTTTTCCGAATGATGGGCAAGATCCGAGGTGAGCGCCCGATCGAGCTTCAGGTAATCGGCGTCGACGTGTTTCAGCGCCTGGAAGGAATTGAGTCCAGAACCGAACTGTTCCAGTTCGAAGCCGCCACCGCTCTTGCGCCAGCGCTCGACGAATTCGCGCGCGGGCTTCAGGCAGGTCATCACCTTCGCTTCGGGCACCTCGAACACGAGCTGCGAGGCTTTCACGTTGGCCGCGGCGAGTTTTGAGTCCACCCAGTCGGCGAGGCTTTCGTCGTGCAGGGTCAGCGTGGACAGCTTGATGAACAGCGTTGTCGGGGTGTCTTGCTCCCCGATTTTGCCAAGCATCCGGATCGCCTGTTCGATCACCCAGCGGTCGATCGCCAGCAGCCGGTCGTTGCGCTCCGCGATGGGCAGGAAATGCGAGGGCATGACTTCCTCGGTGGGCCCGCGCATCCTCAGCAGCACTTCGTAGAATTCACCTTCGGCGCCTTGCAGGCTCACCACCGGCTGGAAGTACAGGACAAAACCGTCGTGGGCGAGCGCGGCATCGATCATGTCCAGCCACTGCTGCTGGCGTGCCGCTTCGGCCTTGTCGGCCGCTCCGGGGTCGTGGATGTCGACGCGGTTGCCGCCTTGGCCCGACGCGGCGCGCAACGCGTCGTCGGCCAGTGACAGCAGCACTTGCGACTTGGCGTTTTTCTCGCCCAGCAGGCTGCCGCCGATACTGATGGTGAGGCTGGTGGACTTGCCGCCGGCCTCGATGATCGCGGCCTCGGCGCTGGCGCGCAGCGACTCGGCGAGCTTCAGTGCTTCGGTCTGCGCACGGCCCGACAACAGAATGCCGAAGGAATGGTCGCCGATGCGTCCGGCGCGGTCGGTTTCGCGCAGGTGCTGCTTGATGTTGCCGGCAAGTTGGCGCAGCACATCGTCCGCGCCCGTGATGCCGACGGTGTCCAGCACCGCGCGGTAGTTGTCGGGCTCCAGCAACAACAGCGCCTGGTCGGTGGCGCCGTCGATTGCACGCGCGACCATTTCGTCCACCAGTTCCAGGAAATGGGTGCGGTTGTAGAGTCCGGTCAGGGGATCCCGGGTTTTCAGCCGGCGCAGTTCTTCTTCCGTTTCGGAACTGGAGGCCGGAAGCCGGAACACGATTTGCTGGCAGGGTTCGCCCTCATAGGTTGCGGGAGCAAACTCCATCACCGCGTCGAAGGTGCTGCCGTCGCCGCGCCGGGCCGTGAGATCGAGTTTCGCAGGAGGCTTTTCGCCGCGCGCGAGGCGCTTAAGCAGATCCTTGAAATCGGCGGTGTGCTGGGGCGCGATCAGATCGAGGATGGTCAGGCCCTCGACATCCTCGAAACTGTTGAAGCCGAACATTTCCAGGTAGGCATTGTTGGCGCGGACGTGGGTGCCCTCGTGGATGTAGGCGATCGGGTCGCGCGAGGAATCCAGCAGTGAATCGCAGCGGCGCTCCGATTCCCGCAGGGCTGCTTCCAGCTTGCGCACGTTGCGGCGTGTGTCCAGCGCATCCAGTTCACGCCGCACCACGCCCTGCAACTGGTCGTGGCGGTTGCGCAGCGCGATGCCGCGCACGCTGCCGTGTGCGAGGATGCCGGCGACCACATCGTCGGTAAGCTTGTCGGAGAGCGCCAGCAGTGCGACGTCCTTGCCGGTTGCGTCGAGTGCGCGTTCTATGGCGGCAAGGGAGATTGCCTTGCAGGCCGGATTGGCCAGCACCATGTCCGGGGTGAACGATTCCAGCGTCGCCGCCAGTTCCGCTTCGGTCGAAATACGCTGCGGCCGCAGCGCAACCCCGCTGTTGCGGAGCACGCTGATGATCTGCTCCGCATCCTCGGCCTGATCTTCGGCAATGATCAGCTTGGTTATGGGTTCTGGCAACATGAGTAGCCTTTGGCAAGAATCTATCGGGTCAACTGTTGCGGCCGCACCCCGGGCCTTCGAACCGCACCCGGCTGGCTTGCCTTTGCGCCGACCCTTGCCCGCATGGGTGACCCGGGTCGCCTCTTTCCTCTTCGTCAACACGGCTTTGTACCTTATCGGCGGCGATGGCGCCAGCGGGCCGCTTCACACCGGGCATTTGGCGTCTTCGCCCGGCACCTCCCTCACGAGCCTTGGCACCAGATAACCGGGAAGCCGTGCACGCAGCGTACCAACCAGCTCGCGGGCACGCACATCGGGAACCTCGAAATGGGCCGTGCCGCGCACCCGGTCGAGTTGGTGCAGGTAGTAGGGCAGCACCCCGAACGCGAACAGGCGCTCGGAAAGCCCGGCCAGCGCGTCGGCGTCGTCATTGACGCCGCGCAGCAGCACCGACTGGTTGAGCAGGGTGGCGCCAGCCTGGCGCAAACGGCCGCAAGCCGCGCCAACGCTGGCATCCAGCTCATTCGGATGGTTCGCGTGAAGGACCACTACCCGCTGCAGGGGCAGGGTGGCCAGCCACCTGCACAGCTCGTCGTCGATGCGTTCGGGCAGCACCACGGGCAGGCGCGAATGGATGCGCAGCCGGGTAACGTGGGGCAGGTCCCGCAACGCATCGGTCAAATCCGTCAACTTTTGTGTCGAAAGCACCAGAGGGTCGCCGCCGGACAGGATCACCTCGCGGATCGAGGCGTCGTTTGCCAGGCAATCGACGGCTGCGCGCCAGGTATGCGCGGCGGCCAATTCCCCGGCATAGGGGAAGTGTCGGCGAAAACAATAACGGCAGTTGACCGCGCAGGAACCTGCCGAGATCAACAAGGCGCGGCCCCGGTATTTGTGCAGGACCCCCGGTGCTCTCGCCGCGTCGAGGTCGCCGACCGCGTCATCGGTGAATCCGTGGGGCCTGTCCAGTTCGGCCAGTTGCGGCAGCACCTGCAGCAGCAAGGGATCCTCGGGGTCGCCTCGGTAGATCCGGGCGATGAATCCGCGTGGGACCTTCAGACTGAAGCCCGCATCGGCGGCTGGCAGGCGATCGGCCAGCTGCGTCAAGCCAACGAGCTCAAGCAGCTCGCGCGGATCGGTGACGGCGTCGCGC
>JBOHYV010000049.1:0-10378 GCA_050738135.1 Rhodanobacteraceae bacterium
TGACCAGCCGTCTGATTGATCGTCCGCTGCGTCCGCTGTTCCCCGACGGGTTCCGGAACGAAGTGCAGGTGGTGGCGACGGTCCTGTCGCTGAACCCCGAGGTGAACGGCGACATCCCGGCGCTGCTGGGCGCATCCGCCGCGTTGACCTTGGCAGGCGTCCCGTTCAAGGGCCCGATCGCGGCCGTGCGCGTCGGCTACGCCGACGGCAAATACCTGCTCAACCCGACCGAGACCGAACTCGCCACGTCCGCGCTGGACCTGGTGGTTGCCGGTACCGGCAACGCGGTGCTGATGGTGGAATCCGAGGCCAAGCTTCTGAGCGAAGACGTGATGCTGGGTGCGGTGACGTTTGGCCACAAGGAAATGCAGGTCGCGATCCGCGCCATCGCCGAGCTGGCGACCGAAGTCGGCAAGCCGTCGTGGGATTGGCAGGCACCGGCGCGCGACACGCAACTTGTCGCGGCGGTACGCGGCGAAGTCGGCGACAAACTGACGCAAGCGTTCCAGGTCAAGGACAAGCTCCAGCGTCGCGATGCGATCGCCGCGCTCAAGGCCGATGTCCGGGAGGCCTTGCAGCCGCAGGTGGAAGCGAAGGCCTGGCCGAGCGCGGACATTGTCAAGGAATTCGAGGACCTCGAATACCACGCGGTGCGCGACAGCGTACTGAAGACCAGGGTGCGCATCGACGGCCGCCAGCTCGACGACGTCCGCCCGATCAGCGTGCGTGTCGGCGTGCTGCCGCGCACACATGGTTCGGCCTTGTTCACCCGCGGCGAGACCCAGGCGATGGTGACGGTGACGCTCGGCACGGGCCGCGATTCGCAGATCATCGATGCACCGGGAGGCGAGTGGAAAGACCCGTTCCTGTTCCACTACAACTTCCCGCCTTACTCGGTCGGCGAGACCGGCCGCATGATGGGTCCCAAGCGCCGCGAAATCGGCCACGGCCGCTTGGCCAGACGTGGCGTGCAGGCGGTCAAGCCGTCGATGGAGGAATTCCCCTACGTGATCCGCGTGGTTTCGGAAATCACCGAGTCCAATGGTTCG
Organism: Rhodanobacteraceae bacterium; assembly: GCA_050738135.1. Taxonomy (GTDB): domain Bacteria; phylum Pseudomonadota; class Gammaproteobacteria; order Xanthomonadales; family Rhodanobacteraceae; genus 66-474. Next base: position 1,050 of record JBOHYV010000049.1, read on the forward strand.
TCGTCGATGGCCTCGGTATGCGGGGCCTCACTGGCGATGATGGACGCGGGCGTGCCGTTGACTGCGCCGGTCGCGGGCATTGCGATGGGCCTGGTGAAGGAAGGTGAGGATTTCGTTGTGCTGTCCGACATTCTCGGCGACGAGGATCACCTCGGCGACATGGATTTCAAGGTGGCTGGTACCGCGACGGGCGTGTCCGCGCTGCAGATGGACATCAAGATCGACGGCATCACCGAAGAAATCATGCGCGTCGCGCTGGCGCAGGCGCACAAGGGCCGCATGCACATCCTCGGCGAAATGGCCAAGGCCATCAGTACTCCGCGTGGCGAGATGAGCGAGTACGCGCCGCGCCTGCTCACCATCAAGATCCACCCGGACAAGATCCGCGAAGTGATCGGCAAGGGCGGGTCGACGATCCGCTCGATCACCGAGGAGACCGGCACCACCATCGACATCAACGATGACGGCACCGTGATCATCGCCTCGGTCAACCGCGAGGCCGCCGATGCGGCGAAGCACCGGATCGAGCAGATCGTGGCCGACGTCGAACCCGGCCGCATCTATGAAGGCAAGGTCGTCAAGCTTATGGACTTCGGCGCGTTCGTCACCATCCTGCCCGGCAAGGACGGACTGGTGCACGTCTCGCAGATTTCCAACGAGCGGGTCGAGAAGGTTTCCGACAAGCTGCACGAAGGCGACGTGGTCAAGGTCAAGGTGCTCGAAGTCGACAAGCAGGGCCGCATCCGCTTGTCGATGAAAGCCGTGACCGAAGAAGAAAAGGCCGCCACGCCCGCCTGATCTGTAGGGCGGGCATAGCCCGCCGCACGTCGCATTCCAACGGCGGACAGTGTCCGCCCTACGCTGAATGGAACGAACGGGCCGCGAGGCCCGTTTTCGGTTTGTCACGCCAGATTTCCGCATTGCTCGCGCTGCATTCGCGCCGCCCGGCTCCTGAACATGGCGTACTTGCGGCCATGCGGTTGCCCTGCAATGACGACGACATCAGGTTGTCGACGAGGGCGTGTTCACGACCGGGCGACAAAGCCATTGCTGATGGATTCTTGTAACTGAATTCCATGTCCAACGCCTCTTTCGCTTTTTCGCGAAACGGTTAGACTCGGGCCAACGGGTGACGCCGACCTGCCGGCGCCCCCGCGGATGGCAGGAGCGTTGGCGTGCAACCGACCGATATCCGCAGCCCGCGGTATTTCCACAAGGTGGTGGATTGCCAATGGGCGTGCCCGGCACACACCCAGGTGCCGCGTTATATCCGGCTGATCGCGGCCCGGCGATACGACGATGCGTATCTGCTGAACTGGGATTCGAACGTTTTCCCGGGGATCCTCGGCCGCACCTGCGATCGTCCGTGCGAACCCGCGTGCCGCCGCGGTCGTGTCGAGGAAAACAACGGTGAGAAGCCGGAGCCCGTCGCCATCTGCCGCCTGAAACGCGTCGCCGCCGACAACCGCAGCGATGGCATCGAAAAGCAGATGCGCGAGCGTCTGCCGGAACGCATTGCAGGTACCGAACGATTCCGTGTCGCCTGCGTAGGCGCGGGCCCGGCTTCGCTCACGGTCGCGCGCGATCTCGCGCCGCTCGGCTATCGCGTCACGATTTTCGAGACCGACGCCAAGGGCGGCGGCTTCATGCGTACCCAGGTGCCGCGTTTTCGTTTGCCCGAAAGCGTCATCGACGAAGAGGTGGGCTACATCTTCGACTTGGGCGTGGAACTGGTCGGCAATCACCCGATCGATTCGATGCGCGCGTTGCTGGATGAGCACTACGACGCGGTGTTCGTAGGCTGTGGCGCGCCGCGCGGCCGCGATCTGCACATTCCCGGTCGCGATGCTGCCCCGGACAAGATCCACGTCGGCATCGACTGGCTGGCGTCGGTGTATTTCGGGCATGTGCAGAAGGTGGGCAAGCGCGTGCTGGTGCTGGGCGGCGGCAATACCGCGATGGACTGCTGCCGCAGCGCGCGACGCCTCGGTGGCGACGACGTCAAGGTGATCGTGCGTTCCGGTTACGAGGAGATGAAGGCCAGCCCCTGGGAAAAGGAGGATGCCGAACACGAGGGCGTCGAGATCCTGAACTGGCTGAACCCGAAATCCTTCGTGTACGAGAACGGCAGGCTTACCGGCATGTGGTTCACGCCGGTGCGTGCCGAGCACGATGACAAAGGCAAGCGCAAATTGCTGCCGACCCGTGAGCCGGACCGTTTCTTCGCATGCGACGAAGTGCTGATCGCGGTCGGGCAGGAGAATGCATTTCCATGGATCGAGCGTGATCTTGGCATGGAATTCGACGAGTGGGACATGCCGAAGCTCGACAAGCTCACCATGCAATCCACTTTGACGAACGTGTTCTTCGGCGGCGATGCCGCGTTCGGGCCCAAGAACATCATCTGGGCGGTCGAGCATGGACACCAGGCGGCGGCCTCGATCCACAACCTGCTGCAGGGCGAAGACGTGCGCAATCGCCCACCGCCGCTGACCAATCTTGTTTCGCAGAAGATGGGCATCCACGAGTGGAGTTACGACAACGACATCTCGCCGGATGAACGTTACATCGTGCCGTGGGCGCCCAAGGAAAAGACGCTCAGGAACATCAAGCAGGAGGTCGAGCTCGGATTCGATCTCGAAAGCGCCTGGAAGGAGGCGCAACGCTGTCTCAATTGCGACGTGCAGACCGTATTTACGGAAGACGTCTGCATCGAATGCGATGCCTGCGTGGATGTCTGTCCGATGGACTGCATTTCGTTCACCCCCAATGGCGATGAGGCTGATCTGCGCGCGCGCCTGACCGCACCGGCAGAGAACGTGGGACAGGACTTGTACGTGTCCGAGCCGGTCAAGACCGGACGCGTGATGGTGAAAGACGAAGACGTGTGCCTGCACTGCGGGTTGTGTGCCGAACGCTGCCCGACCGGCGCCTGGGACATGCGCCGGTTCCTGTTCGCCGAATCCTATGCGGGACGCGGCGAGGACTATTCCGCGCGGCCTGCAAAGAAGAAGGTGGCGGCGTGATCCAGAGCATGATTGTTTTTCGCCCGCCATACCGGACGCCGCGATGGGGCGGCCCGGAATCCATTTTCGCTTTTCGTCAGGCGAAGCAAAAATGGATTCCGGGTTCCGCTCGCGATGAAGCCGCGAACGGCCCCGGAATGACGAGTGGAGAGTTGTTCGCATGACGTCATCCATGGTTCCTCTCGCCGCCACCAACGATTTCGTCGTCAAGTTCGCCCTGAATACTCCCTCTCCCCCATTGCTGCCGATGGGGGAGAAGGTTGGGGTGAGGGGGCATGCGTCCCGATGGTACGACGGGGCAAGGTCATGACACCGCTCGCCGCCACCAACGATTTCGTCGTCAAGTTCGCCAACATCAATGGTTCGGGCTCGGCTTCGGCGAACGAACTGTTCGCCAAATGCATCCTGCGGATGGGTGTGCCGGTCAGTCCGCGCAATATCTTTCCGTCCAACATCCAGGGTCTGCCAACGTGGTACGAGGTGCGGATCAGCGAAGCCGGTTGGCTGGGCCGGCGCGGGGGTTACGACCTGCTGATCGCGATGAATCCGCAAACCTGGGACGAAGACGTCAAGGGCATCGCGCCGGGCGGGTACCTGTTCCACGACAACAGCAAGCCGCTGCCCCGGTCGAAGTTTCGCGACGACGTCACGACCATCGGCGTGCCATTGACCGACATCGCCAACGCGAATTGGGCCGATATGCGCCAGCGGCAGCTGTTCAAGAACATCATGTATCTCGGCGCGCTGTCGGCGTTGCTCGGCATCGAGCGCGACGTGATCGTCCAGCTGGTGGGCGAGCAGTACAAGGGCAAGCAGGCACTGTTGGAACCGAACGTGCATGCATTGGATCTCGGGCGTGAATACGCATCGCAGCATCTGCAACCCATTGGCTTGAAAATCGAGCGCAGCGACAATGTCGGCGAGCGCATCTTCGTGGATGGCAACAGCGCCGCTGCACTCGGGATGGTCTACGGCGGCGCCACGGTGTGCGCGTGGTATCCGATCACGCCGTCATCGTCGCTGGCCGAAGCGTTCCAGAAATACTGCGCAAAGCTGCGCGTGGACAAGGAAACCGGCAAGCACAACTACGCGATCGTGCAGGCCGAGGACGAGATCGCCTCGATCGGCATCGTCACGGGCGCGGGCTGGAACGGTGCGCGCGCCTTCACCGCGACGTCCGGTCCCGGCATTTCGCTGATGAACGAATTCATCGGTCTCGCGTACTTTGCCGAGGTTCCGGTGACCCTGATAGACGTCCAGCGCGGCGGACCATCCACGGGCATGCCGACCCGTACGCAGCAGTCGGACGTGATGTTTTGTGCGCACGCTTCGCACGGCGACACCAATCACGTGTTGCTGTTTCCGGAGGATCCGCACGAGTGTTTCGAGTTCGCGGCCAAGGCGCTGGACCTGGCTGATCGCCTGCAAACGCCGGTGTTCATGTTGAGCGATCTCGACATCGGAATGAACCACCGCTTGTGCAAGCCGTTCGAATGGGACGAAGCGCGCCGCTACGACCGCGGCAAGGTGTTGACCGCGGAGGAACTGGAGGCCGGCCAGCCATTCGGCCGCTATCGCGACGTCGACGGCGACGGTATCCCGTACCGGACCTGGCCCGGCACCCATCCGGTCCGCGGCAGCTTCTTCACCCGCGGCACCAGCAAGAACGCCGACGCCCGGTATTCGGAGAAGGGTGAGGATTACGTCGAAAATGTGCAGCGCCTGAAACGCAAGCTGGAGACAGCGAAGTCGCTGCTGCCGCAACCGGTGCTGCATCGTGCGCCGCATTCGGCGCGTCACGGGGCGATTTATTTCGGTTCGACCTCGCCTTCGATGGCCGAGGCGATCGCCAAGCTGGATGTCGATGGCATGCACATCGATGCGTTGCGGGTGCGTGGCTATCCGTTCGCCGATTCAGTACGCGATTTCATCGACGACCATGCAAACGTGTTCGTGGTCGAGCAAAATCGTGATGGTCAGTTGCGGTCGCTGTTGATCGAGCAATTCGAGATCGATCCCGCGCGGTTGATCCCGGTCCTGCACTACGACGGCACGCCGATTACGGCGCGTTTCATCGCCAAGGCGATCGGCGAGCGCATGGGCAAGGCGGAAGTCACGCAATGGCGCGGTGGCAAGGTGGCTTAGGACTCGGGACTCGGGACTCGGGAGTCGGGAGTCGGGAGTCGGGAGTCGGGAGTCGCGGGTTGAGACGCTACATGACATTGTCGTCATTCCGGGGCTGCCTCGGATGCAATCCGACGCAGAACCCGGAATCCATCTGCGTTTTCATGAAGGTCAAAGTGGATTCCGGGTTCCATCGCCGATGAAGCCGGCGATGGCCCCGGAATGACGACAGTTTTTTTGCGGTCAAAGGAGATGAGACGACACCATGACTTACCTTCCCAAACCCAAGCTGCACCATCCGTCGCTGACGAAGAATCGGGTCGGCTTTACCCGCCGCGATTACGAGGGCGCGATCTCGACCTTGTGCGCGGGTTGCGGCCACGATTCGATTTCGGCGGCGATCATCCAGGCCTGCTGGGAGCTGGACATCCAGCCGCATCGCGTCGCCAAGATTTCCGGGATCGGTTGCAGCAGCAAGACGCCGACCTATTTCCTGTCGGCCTCGCACGGTTTCAACGCGGTGCACGGGCGCATGCCGTCGGTGTTGACAGGCGCGAACCTTGCCAACCGCGAGTTGCTGTACCTCGGCATTTCCGGTGACGGCGATTCCGCGTCCATCGGGATCGGCCAGTTCGTGCATGCGATCCGGCGCGGCGTGGACATGGTCTATGTTGTCGAGAACAACGGCGTGTACGGGCTCACCAAGGGCCAGTTTTCGGCGACCGCCGACCAGGGCAGCAAATCCAAGAAGGGCGCGATCAATACCGATGCGCCGGTGGACATGGTCGGCATGGCGCTGCAGTTGGGTGCGAGCTTCGTTGCGCGCAGCTTCTCCGGCGACAAGACGCAACTGGTGCCGTTGCTGAAAGCCGCGATGACGCACAAGGGCGCCTCGTTCGTGGATGTGATCAGCCCCTGCGTCGCGTTCAACAACCACCCCGGCAGCACCAAGAGCTACGACTACGTGCGTGAACACAATCGCGCCCTGTGCCGGATGGATTTCATTTCACCGCGTGCGGAAATCTCGGTGGATTACCCTCCGGGCGAAGTGCGCGAGGTGCGACAGCACGATGGCAGTGTGTTGCGCTTGCGCAAGTTGCCGGATTCCCACGATACGGGCGACCGCGTCGCCGCGATGAACTACCTGCACGAATGTCAGGCGCGCGGGGAAATCGTGACCGGATTGCTGTACGTCGACCCCGCAGCACCGGATCTGCATGCGCACCTCGACACTGCGCCGGTGGCGTTCAATACGCTGGGCGAACGCGAGCTCTGCCCCGGTGCTGCCGTGCTCAAGAAGATCAACGCGGGGCTGCGCTGACCCGGAAGTCCGCATCGGCAACCGGACCGATGTCGCCCGTCCACGCAGCGCGTGGCAATCGCGCCTGTCGTCCGCACCCCGTCGGGCCGCCGTGCCGCTGCGCTATCGTCGGTCCTTGACTCAGGCCATTCTTCAATCCACCCGAGGCGTGGTCGGCCTGGACGACCACGACACCGTCATCGACCACAACAAGCGACGCCTGAATCTGCATCTGGATCGCTGGCAGGGAAAATTGCCGGGCTGGGCGCGGCGCTGCATGCGCTGGCTGCGCAAGCCCTCGTCGCGCTGGCTGCGGATGCCGATCGGCCTGCTGCTGGTGGCGGGAGGGCTGCTCGGTTTTTTGCCGGTGCTGGGGTTCTGGATGATTTTTCCAGGGCTGCTCCTGCTTGCCCTGGACGTGCCCTTCCTGCGTTTGCCCATGCGTGTATTGATCGTCCGCGCGCGGCGCTGGTCGCGTCACTTGCGTCAGCGCTGGCGCCGGCGCCGGCGCAAGCGCCCTTGACCTCGACGCAAATCCGGCGTGCGTCACGGCAACCTGGGGCCGTACGGCTCCCGACGTGCCGTGACGTTCGGCCCCGGATGCCTCAGTGCGTGGCGGTGGGTACTTGGCCTGGCAGGGGCGGCAGCTTCGGGTGGTAATTGCGCCACGACGGTCGCTGAAACGTCCTGGGCGGATTGGCCTCGAGCTTTTGCATTGCGATCTTTACCGCCGCCTCGAGCTGCGGGTCGTGGCCTTCACGCACCAGCCTGGGATCTTGCCACACGGTCACGTCGGGCTTGATCCCGTGGTTTTCGACCGGGAACGTACCGTCCAGGCCCTCGACACCGTAACGCGGCGCGGTGATACCTCCGCCATCCATCAATTGCGGGTAGCCGCCGATGCCGACCAGGCCACCCCAGGTCCGTTCGCCGACCAGCGTTCCGACCTTGGCCATCTTGAAGTACCACGGCAGCGCGTCGCCGCCGGAGCCTGCAAACTGGTTGATCAGCAGAACCTTGGGCCCGTAGATCTGCATGGGCGGCGCGACCGCCGTATTCCGCGTACCCCAGCGCGTCACGCCGAAGCTCATCGGTTTCCGCGTCAGGTAGTCGATGATGTAGTCGGAAATGTAGCCGCCGTGGTTGAAGCGTTCGTCGATGATCGCGCCCTGCTTGTCCACTTGCGCGAAGTAGTAACGATTGAAGTTGGTGAACCCGCCCCATCCGGTGTCGGGCAGGTAGACGTAAGCGAGCTTGCCGTGGCTGAGCTTGTCGACCTCGCGCATGTTGTGCACGATCCACGCCACGTGCCGCAGGCGGCGCTCGCTCGCGATGGTCTTGACGGTGATCTTGTGCGAGCCCGCCATGGAGGGATTCGGGCCGACGGTGAGCGTAACGGTCTCCTCCGCCAGGTTTTCGAAGGCGCGGTAGATGCTCTGGTGGGCGTCGACCGGCTTGCCATTGACGGCAAGCAGGTAGTCGCCGGTTTTCACCTTGAGGCCGGGTTGCGCAAGCGGTGCGTAAAGATGCGGGTTCCACGAGCCGTCGGTGAAAATGAGCGTGATGCGGTAATGGCCTTGCTCGAGCGCGTAATTGGCGCCGAGCAGGCCGACCTTCACCTCGTCCATCTTCGGCACGTAGCCACCGCGGATGAACATGTGGCCGACCGACATGTAGCTCATCATCTCGCGGAACAGGAAGCTCAAACCGTCACGACTGGCGACGCCCGGCAGGTAATGCGCGAACTCCTTTTCCGCTGCCGGGATATCGAGGCCGTCGAAGATCGGGCTGTAAAAGAACGAACGCTCGATGCGCCAGGCGTCGTGATACATCTGCGCCCAGCCCTCGCTCGGCACGACCTGGATGCGCAGGTCGTCCGTATCCAGCGTAGTGGGCTTGTTCTTCGGCTGGGCGTCGGCGATGTACCAATGCTTGCCCTTGCTGTAGAGCATCTTCTTGCCGTCGGCGGCGAGCGCGAAAGAAGACACGCCGTCCACGATCGACTGTGTCTTCTTCGATTTCATTTCAAAGCGCTCGACCGACATGGAGTTGTCGTCCGGGCTGACCTGGACGACCGGCGCTTTCAGCAAATACAGCACCCCCGTCTCGCCGGCGAAGAGCCCGGTGTAGTTGGCCGCCTTGATCGGCAGCGCGACGGCACGCGCCTGGATGTCGGCGAGGTCGATGGTTACGTGCGGGGTCTTGTCCTGCTGTTTCTTCTGCTTGTCGGATTGCTTCTGGCTGGACGCGACGCCCTTGTCCGCGCCCGCCTTGGGCGCCAGCGGCGACGCCTGGCTCGCGCTCAACGGCAGCGCGTACACCGAGCGCGTGACCGGATGCTGCATCGAAGACATGCTGAGCCAGCCGGACGTGAGTGCCGTATCGGTGCTCGATGTGAAATACAGGAGCTTGCCGTTGGCATCGAAGACCGGATCCTGGCAGTCGCTCATGCCATCCGTGATCTGGTGTACCTTGCCGGTGGCGAGCGAATACACCTCGACCGCGTGCAGGTAGTTGGGCTGGACCTGGGTGAAGGCAAGCCAGCGGCTGTCCGGCGACCAGGTGACGTCGCGCTCTGTGAGCTGCATGAAATAACCGGTCTTCACCTTGACGGGCTTCGGATTGGCTTGCGCGAGGTCGACCAGCCACAAGTTGAGTTTCTGGTCGTAGAAGGCGACCTTGTTGTTGTCCGGCGACCAGGTGATGTCGTAGTAGAACGCGTCATCCTGGCCGAGCGGAATGCGGCGCGCCTTGCCGGTGCCGTCCTGGTCGCGGATATACAGGTCGTATTCGCCTGCCTTGTCGGAGAAGTACGCGATGGATGTGCCATTGGGCGACCACGCCGGGTCGCGATCCATGGCACCGGGGCTGTGCGTCAG